>JBCDEN010000516.1:0-3721 GCA_039179715.1 Pseudomonadota bacterium | reverse complement strand
TGAATTGCTCAAGTTCGGTTTCCGGCAACGATCCGTCCAGGCAGATGACGCCATCGATCTGCGAATTGAGAAAGTGATCCACCAGGAACTCACCTGCCCTGGCCAGGTTCGCGGTATCGGCAATCAGGACGGACATGTCGTTTTCACCCAGTCTCTCGTTGATGCCCGCCAGGATCTGCGAGAAAAACGGGTTGCCGAGATTGGGAACCAGAACGAGGATCGCGCCCGCCTGGCGTGTCCTGAGCGTGCGTGCAGCCTTGTTCACGCGATAGCCCGTCGCACGGACGGCTGCAAAAACGCTGGCACGCGTTGCTTTGGTCAGAAGTTCCGGATTGCTCAGCGCGCGGCTCACGGTCGCCGTCGACACACCGGCGACCTCGGCGACATCGCGAATACGCGCGGTTTTCTGCAGAACCGACTTGCCCGGACCGTTTGTTTTCTCTTTGCGCACATTCCGGGTTGACATCAGACCGTTTCCCTAGAATTATGAATGTAATCGATTACATGAGAATGATACACCAAAATGTAATCGATTACAAAATGAGGCGAAAGCCGCATTCAGAGATCAATCGAACGATTTCCGGTTCGGTGGGAGGAGAACATGAAAGCACTACGCGTTATCTTTGCCGCATCCACGGCCCTTTGTGCGGCCACGGCAGCTCATGCAACAGATCTTGAGGTCACACATTGGTGGACATCCGGTGGCGAAGCTGCAGCCGTTGCCGAATTTGCCAAGGCGTTCGACGCGACCGGCAACAAGTGGGTTGACGGCGCCATTGCAGGCTCGGGCGGCACCGCCCGGCCGATCATGATCAGCCGCATCACCGGCGGCGATCCGATGGGAGCAACCCAGTTCAACCATGGCCGCCAGGCGGAAGAACTGGTCGAGGCCGGTCTGATGCGGGATCTGAGCGACATCGCCGCGGAAGGCAACTGGGCCGAGATTGTCCGCCCTTCGAGCTTGCTGGACAGCTGCACGCTCGACGGCAAAATCTATTGCGTTCCGGTCAACATCCACTCCCAGCAGTGGCTCTGGCTGAACAATTCCGTGTTTGAAAGTGCCGGGCTTGCCGTGCCAACAAACTGGGACGAATACGTCGCTGCCGCGCCGAAACTCGAGGAAGCCGGCATTGTTCCGCTGGCAATGGGCCAGCAGCCCTGGCAGACGACCCTTGCGTTCCAGGTTCTTCTCGTCGCCCTGGCCGGCCCGGAGGCCTACACCGCCGTGTTCGGCGGGAAAGACGCCGATCTTGCTGGCGGACCGGATATGGCAAAGGTGTTCGCCGCGGCTGACAAGGCCCGCGACATGGCGAAAAACTCCAATGTCCAGAACTGGAACGATGCCACCAACATGGTCATCACCGGCAAGGCCGCAGGCCAGATCATGGGTGACTGGGCGCAGGGCGAGTTTGCCGTTGCGGAACAGGTGGCCGGCAAGGACTATACCTGCCTTCCGGGTCTCGGCGTCAACGAAGTCATCATGACGGGCGGAGATGCCTTCTATTTCCCCAAGGTCGACGATGCAGACGTGTCAGCCGCGCAGGGCGAACTTGCCAAGGTGATGATCTCGCCGGAAACGCAGGTCGCGTTCAACCTGAAGAAAGGCTCTCTGCCGGTGCGCGGCGATGTCGATCTTGATGCCGCCAATGACTGCATGCGCAAGGGTCTCGACATCCTGGCCAACGGCAACATCATCCAGGCACCGGACCAGTTGCTGTCGGCGGATAGCCTGACCCAGGTCAACGACCTGTTCGTCGAGTTCTTCAACAACCCGGAAATGTCCGCTGAGGATGCGCAGAAGCAATTTGCGTCCATCATCGGCAGCGCCGACTGATCCGGAAGCGCTCCGCCTCCCGGACAGTCGTCGTCAACGCTCGACCGGGCGGCGTCCTCCAGCCCTGCGCGCAGTCATGCGCGCAGGGAATCCCTGGTGCGCGCCGGAAGATCTCTTCGACAAGGACACAACACCATGGCTGCAGCGACCGGGCCGACAAGGTGGCACAAGAACCTGAGTGCCAAAGTGGCCGCGATACCGATGATAACGACCGCGCTCGTTGTCTTTATCGGCGGGACTGCCTGGACGGTTCTCTACTCGTTCACCAACTCAAAACTTCTGCCGAAAGAAAAATTCGTCGGGTTCGCCCAGTACGAACGCTTGTGGAGCAGCAGCAAGTGGCTGATCTCCATCGAGAACCTTGCGATCTACGGCGCATTTTCCCTGGTGTTCTCGCTGTTGATCGGATTTGTCCTGGCAGCACTTCTGGACCAGAAGATCCGCTTCGAAGACACCTTCCGCACGGTCCTGCTTTATCCGTTCGCGCTCAGCTTCATTGTCACGGGCCTTGCCTGGCAATGGATCCTCAATCCGGATTTCGGCGTGCAGCAGGTTGTGCGCAACCTCGGCTGGGAAAGCTTTTCCTTCGATCCGCTCTACGATCCGGAAATCGTCATCTACGGCATTCTCATCGCCGGCCTGTGGCAGGGAACCGGTCTGATCATGTGCCTCATGCTCGCCGGCCTGCGCGGGATCGACGAGGATATCTGGAAGGCCGCAAAGATCGACGGCATCCCGATGTGGAAGACCTATATCTTCATTGTCATTCCGATGATGCGCGGCATCTTCATCACGGCGATCGTGCTGATCGCATCCGGCATCATCAAGGTCTACGATCTCGTCGTCGCCCAGACCGGCGGCGGACCGGGTATCGCTTCCGAAGTCCCGGCCAAATACGTCTATGACGCGATGTTCCTGTCGCAGAACCTCGGACAGGGCTTTGCCGCATCAACAATGATGCTGCTCTCCGTCGTCGTCATCGTCGTGCCCTGGGCCTATCTCGAATTCGGGGGGAAGCGCCGTGGGTAACGTCACCAGAACCTCCGCCGAAATCCGTATTGCTGCCGATCAGCCGGAGATGACCGGACCGCGTGGGCGCAAACCGCGCAAGGCCCTCTCACGCCGCAACATCATGATCTACGGCACGCTGATCATCGTGTCGCTCTACTACCTGCTGCCGCTTTACGTGATGATCGTCACGTCGCTGAAAGGCATGCCGGAGATCCGCCTCGGGAACATCTTCTCGCCACCCGTGGAGATTACCTTCCAACCCTGGGTGAAAGCCTGGGCAGAGGCCTGCACGGGTCTCAATTGTGACGGGCTGTCGCGCGGGTTCTTCAATTCGGTCAGGATCCTCATTCCCTCGGTCCTCTTGTCCATCGCGATCGCGTCGGTTAACGGCTACGCCCTTGCGAACTGGCGTTTCAAGGGCTCGGAGACCTTCTTCACCATCCTGATCGTGGGGGCTTTCATTCCCTACCAGGTGATGATCTATCCGATCGTGATCATGCTGCGCGAAATCGGCCTTTACGGCAGCCTGACAGGTCTCGTGATCGTGCATACGATATTCGGCATGCCCATCCTCACGCTGCTGTTCCGGAACTATTTCGCGTCCGTGCCGCAGGAACTGTTCAAGGCCGCCCGCGTCGACGGCGCAGGTTTCTGGGGCATCTATTTCCGGATCATGGTGCCGATGAGCCTGCCGATCTTCGTCGTTGCAATGATCCTTCAGGTCACCGGTATCTGGAACGACTTCCTGTTCGGCGTCATCTACACCAAGCCGGATCTCTATCCGATGACGGTTCAGCTCAACAACATCGTCAACTCCACGCAGGGCGTGAAGGAATACAACGTCAACATGGCGGCGACGATCCTGACCGGACTTGT
>JBCDEN010000554.1:0-3401 GCA_039179715.1 Pseudomonadota bacterium | reverse complement strand
GTGACCAGTTCCATGCAGGCGAGCCTGTCGCTCTTGTCGATGGCGCTCTCTGAGCCGGGTGACAATGCCTGGCTGGAGGAGCCTGGCTATCTCGGCGCCAAAACCGCGTTTCATGTCGCCGGACTGAATGTGCACCCGCTGCCAGTCGATCATATGGGCGCCGACGTTGACCGCCTGTTGTCGTCCGGTGTGCGGCCCCGTCTGATCTACGTGACGCCGTCGCACCAGTACCCGCTCGGGACACGCATGCCCCTCGGGCGAAGGCTGTCGCTGCTTGAGGCAACGCGGTCGGCAGGTGCGGTCATTCTGGAAGACGACTATGACAGCGAGTTCCTGTTCGAAGGCAGACCAGTCGCAGCGCTCTACGGCCTCGCCGACGAAGGCCAGGTGATTTATCTCGGCACGTTTTCAAAAAGCCTTCTGCCCGGCCTCCGGCTGTCCTATTGCGTTGTGCCGTCCGGCCTTGTGCAATCCTTGCAGCAACTGATGCGCAACATGGGCTGCGCCGCGAGCGTTCAGGTCCAGGTCGCGCTGGCGCAATTCATCGACAGCGGCGCTTACCAGAAACACCTGAAACTGATCCGCAGGATCTACGAAGAGCGTGGAGCGCTCATGGTCCGAACGCTCAAGGATCGTCTCGGCAATCGGGTAGATGTTGATATGCCGAACGGAAATGTTCAGGTTGCGATGCTGTTTCGCGAGCCGGTCGACGATGTCGCGTTTGCGCAAGCCATGCAGGAGCGCGGCTTTTCGGTGTCTCCGTTAAGCAATTGCTATCAGGGCGATGCCCGTCAACCGGGCCTCATCATCGGATTCGCGGACGCGACACCCCGCCAGATCCACGACGGCGTGAATACCATCGGCGACCTGATGGAAGAGCTGCCGTCCCAGTCCCGGCATCGGTCAAGCAATTGACTAAAAACGCATTTTTGGCACATCACCGCGTACGATCAGGCTTGCTTCGGTCGCCGAGATGATATCGTCGATCGTCGTGTCCGGTCCGATCTCCTTCAACACGAGCCCGTCATCCGTCGGCTCGATGACGGCCATTTCGGTCACGATGAGGCTCACCCGGCGCTGGGCGGTCAGCGGAAGCGTGCATTCGTGCAAAATCTTCGGTTTGCCCTTGGCCGTATGAACCATTGCGACGATCACATGTTTTGCTCCGGCGACGAGATCCATTGCACCGCCCATTCCCGGAACCATTTTTCCCGGCACCATCCAGTTCGCAAGATAGCCGCGCTCGTCGACCTGAAGTCCACCCAACACCGTCATGTCGAGGTGTCCGCCGCGGATCAGCCCGAAACTCATCGCGCTGTCGATTGACGCGGCACCCGGAACGGCGGTCACGAAGCCGCCGCCCGCGTCGGTCAGATCGGGATCTTCCATGCCTTCGGGGGGTCTGGAACCGAGCCCAATGACGCCATTTTCCGCTTGGAAGAAGACATTGACTTCCCTAGGCAGATAGTTGGCCACCATGGAGGGCAGGCCGATGCCGAGATTGACGAGCGAATCCGGCCTGATTTCCTGCGCCACGCGCCGCGCGATGATTTCCTTAGCTTCCATCGGGCTGCCTCTCCAGAAGATGATCGACAAGAACACCGGGTGTTTTCACACTGTCGGGTGAAATGACGCCGACCGGTACGATTGTCTGCGGTTCAGCGATGACGGTCCTGCCCGCGAGCGCCATGATCGGATTGAAATTGTGCGCGGTCAGCGAATACTCAAGATTGCCGACATAGTCAGCCTGATGTGCCGCGATCAGGGCAAAGTCCGCGTGAATCGGTTCTTCCAGCAGAAAGTCCTGCCCCTTGACGGTGACGATCTGCTTGCCTTCCTCGATCAGCGTGCCGAGGCCGGTCGGTGTCAGGATGCCGCCAAGGCCGACGCCGGCCGCCCGGATCCGCTCCACAAGTGTTCCCTGCGGGACCAGGTCGACGTCGATGTCACCGGAAATCATTTTCTGCTGTGTTTCCGGATTGAGCCCGATATGGGAGGCAACGACCCTGGAAACGGCACCTGCAGACACCAGCTTTCCGATGCCACGCCCGGGCATGGCCGTATCGTTTGCAACGACCGTCAGGTTTTTCGTTCCTCTTGCGACGATGGCATCTATAAGCCGGTGAGGGGAGCCGACCCCCATAAATCCGCCGATCAACACAGTCGATCCGTCCGCAATGAGCTCGGCGGCCTGAGCCGCCTTGATGGCCTGTTTCATTGAGCGCGTCCTCGCAGTTCAATCCGTGATGCGAAGGTTAGCGTCTGCCATGGCCGATGAGAAATGATTATTGTGCGACGCGGTAGTTTTACGCAACAGAGCTGCGCGACCGGTTGCCTGTGTCCCGTCTTCAGGCCGTATTTCCTTCAATGCAGTCAGCGGCATGGTTTGCAGCCGCTAGGATCTTGTCCCTATCCTGACCGTTGCGCGCCAGTGCGTTGAGCCCGAGGAGGCAGGCGAGCGCAAATGCGGTGAGTTCTTGCGCCGTTTTTTGATCCCGAATGCCGTTCTCGCGCATCAGCGCGCTATAGATCCTGCGCTCAAGCGTTTTCATGCGTTCGCGAACCGGGTTGTCACCGTCGCCTTTTTCATTGAGCAAGGCTCCCGACGAGGTCAGCAACAGGCAGCCACGGGGCGTGTTTGCGGTCATGAAGACACCGACATGGCGCACAAGCCCGGCAACCGCCTTCAAAGGCTGCGTTTCCGTTTCCATCCGGTTCAGACCCAGTGCGGTCGCCTCATTCCAGTACTTCTCAAGCACTGTGTTGAAGACATCGTCCTTGCAGCCAAACGCGGCATAGAAGCTGCCGCGCTTGATGCCTGCCGCGGCTTGAAGATCATCCACCGACGTTCCCTGATACCCTTTCGTCCAGAACACGTCGACGAAGGCTTCGAGGGCCTTTTCGGTGTCAAATGATTTCGGGCGACCGGCCATATTGCCTCTGTTCGTGGACGGGCTCCGGCAGGGCGATGCCGGAGCCCGTTTGTTCATTGTGCTGCTGCCACAGCAGGTTGCCAGTCGAATTTCCTGAAGGGAGCGTCGACCGGTGTGTCTGCAAGGTGGTTTACGTAATTTGACATGACTTTCTGGGCAACGCCAAGAATGATGTCGAGAACCTGGCGTTTCGAATAGCCCGCCGCCAGGAATGCAGTCACGTCCGCATCAGAGACGACACCGCGCTGGCGGACGACTTTCAGGGTAAACTGCCGCAGCGCTTCGAGCCTGTCGTCTTCGAGCGGGGCCGCATTTCTCAAGGCTTCGATCACACCGTCATTGACCTTCTGCATATGCGCGATCGCGGTGTGCGCCGGCACGCAGTAGTGACAGGCGTGTTCCACGTTGATCGTCATCCAGACAACGGTTTGTTCGACAACCGACAGGCTTGTTTGCTGAAACAGCTCG
>JBCDEN010000067.1:0-10665 GCA_039179715.1 Pseudomonadota bacterium | reverse complement strand
GTCGGTGCGGCCGAGACGGCGCTTTTCCATCGGGCATTCATTCAGATTCTGAAAGTTGCCTCCGAGAAAACGGAGGGTCTGTGAGCCGGACGGCTCTCAGGAGGATTGGGCTCTTGCCAGAAGTTCTTCCACTTTCGGCAGGATGTTTTCAACGATAACGGCCACGCCATCTGCATTGGGATGCATACCGTCGGAAAGGTTCAGGTCGGGATTGAGCGCGACCCCCTCGAGAAAGAACGGGTAAAGCAGTGCATCATGGGCTTTTGCAAGGTCTGCATAGATCGGGTCGAAAACATCCGCATATTCAGGCCCCAGGTTTCGCGGCGCCAGCATGCCTGCAAGAAGCACTTCAACACCGCGCTCGCGCAGCCGCCGCGTCATCTCGTCGAGGTTTTGGCGCGTGAGATCAGGCTGAATTCCGCGCAGCGCGTCGTTTGCGCCAAGTTCCAGGATCACCGCATCCGCATCCGTACCCACCGACCAGTCCAGCCGCGAAAGGCCGCCGGAAGTCGTGTCGCCCGAAACGCCTGCATTGACGACCTCGACCGAAAACCCGCGCTCATCCAGTGCCTTTTGCAACTGTTCCGGAAAGCCTTCCCTCGGTCCGAGCTGATACCCGGCGGACAGGCTGTCCCCCAGGACAACCAGCTTCAGGTCTGCGGAAAACGCCGCTGCTGTTGAAAACAGAAACACCAGCGTGCTGAAAATTAGGCAGAAACGGTTCACTTTTAAACTCTTTCAGGACTGGAAGACCAACCACATCAGGCCCATATGGTCGCAGAGCGCCCAAATGTCGAGGGCGGACGTCGATCAGGAAGACGTCAACCGAGCCCTTTGTAAAGGTCCGACAATGACAAATACACCCGCGATTTCCCTCAAGAACGTACATCTCACGCTTGGGGAGGGCGCTGGCAGGGTCCACATCCTGAAGGGCATCGACCTCGATATCGAAAAGGGCATGTCGGTCGGTCTCGTCGGACCGTCCGGTTCGGGCAAGTCGACGCTGCTGATGGTGATGGCCGGCCTCGAACGGGCTGACGAGGGCATGGTTGTCGTGGCAGGTTCCGAGCTCGGCCCGCTGTCGGAAGACCAGTTGGCGAGGTTCCGGGGCCGCAAGGTCGGGATCATCTTCCAGTCCTTCCACCTTGTTCCGAATATGACCGCGCTCGAAAACGTCGCTGTGCCGCTCGAACTTGCGGGAGACAGCTCGGCTTTTGAAAAGGCGGAGGCGGAACTGGATGCCGTCGGCCTTGGCCACCGCCTGCACCATTACCCGGCACAAATGTCGGGCGGTGAGCAGCAACGTGTCGCGGTCGCGCGCGCCCTCGTCGTCGAGCCGGAAATCCTGATCGCGGACGAGCCGACGGGCAATCTGGATGATTCGACCGGCACGCAGATCGTCGACCTGATGTTCAGCGCCCAGCGCGAACGCAAGACGACACTTGTGCTGGTGACCCACGATCCGGCGCTTGCCGAGCAATGCGACCGGATGATCCGGGTCCGCTCCGGCGAGATCGAGGAAGAAACGTCCGAGGGCCGCGTCGCGCATAAAGAGGTCACCGCATGAGCGGCTTCGTGCCTTCCGGCTCTGACGCCGGCAATCAGACTTTCGCGCTGGCGAGCCGTTTCGCCCTGAGAGAACTTCGCGGGGGTCTCAAGGGATTCTACATTTTCATTGCCTGCATTGCCCTTGGTGTTGCCGCGATTGCCGGCGTTACTTCGGTTTCGCGCGCGCTGACCGAAGGGATCGCCAACGAAGGCCAGGCGATCCTGGGCGGAGACCTCTCCTTTTCACTGATCCACCGTCAGGCGGGGGCCGGCGAGACCGCGTTTCTGGACACCCTGGGCGCTGTTTCGCGTGTGGCGACGCTGCGCGCCATGTCCCGGCGCGCCGATACGGGAGAGCAGGCCCTTGTTGAACTTAAGGCCGTCGACAACGCCTATCCGCTCTACGGCACGCTCGACCTGCAATCCGGCCAGTCCCTTGAAGACGCGCTTGCGCAGCAGGACGGCGTCTGGGGGGCCGTCGCGGACCTGGCACTGCTCGCGCGCCTGGAGGTCGAAGTCGGCGACACCCTGGCGCTGGGACGCTCCACGGTCCGCATCACGGACGTGATCGCAACCGAGCCGGACAAGCTGGCAAGCGGCATGGAGTTCGGTCCCCGCCTGATGATTTCCGATGCGGCAATCGGCGACACCGACCTGGTGCAGCCGGGAAGTCTCGTGCGCTGGCACTACCGCGTGCGCATGTCACCGGCCCCCGCGCTCGGCGACATCGAGGACGTGATCGAGCAGGTCAAGGCCGAGCAGCCGGACGCGGACTGGAGAATCCGCTCGCGCGCCAACGCATCGCCCGGTCTTCAGCGCAGCATTGGACGCTTCGCCCAGTTTCTCACGCTGGTGGGGCTGACCGCGCTTGTGGTCGGCGGCGTCGGGGTCGCCAACGCGATCCGCGCCTATCTGGAAACCAAGCGGGAAGTTATCGCCAGCTTCAAGTGCCTCGGCGCGACCGGTGACTTCGTGTTCCGGATCTATCTCATTCAGATGCTGGTGATCGCCCTGATCGGGATTGGCATCGGACTGGTTATCGGCGCGCTGATCCCGTTTGCGGCCGCAGCGGCCCTGGCCAACGTTCTGCCGGTACAGCTTGCGGCGAACATCTACCCCGCCGAACTCGGGCTCGGTCTCGTCTACGGGCTTCTGACGGCGCTTGCATTCGCCTTGTGGCCGCTTGGACGGGCACACGACGTGCCGCCGACAGCCCTTTTCCGCGACATCGTCACCGGAGGCGCGAAACTGCCGCGCAAGCGCTATCTGGCGGCAACCGCGGTCATGGTCGTGCTGCTGGCGGGCATCGCGGTGCTCCTGTCTCACGACAAGTTCATCGCAACGGTCTACATCACTGCATCGGCGGGCGCGTTCGTCCTGCTCGTCCTTGTGGCCAGGGCAATCATGTTCCTGGCGCGCCGGCTGCCGAGCGTACGCTCCACCGAGTTGCGGCTGGCGATCGCCAATATTCACCGGCCCGGAGCGCTGACGCCCTCCGTCGTTCTGTCTCTCGGGCTGGGTCTCTCCCTGCTTGTCGCACTGGCCCTGATCGACGGCAACCTGCGGCGCGAACTGACCGCGACGATGGCGGACAAGGCACCGAGCTTCTTTTTTGTCGATATCCAGAGCCATGAACGCGACGCGTTCAACGACCTGCTCATCGCGGAAGCGCCGTCCAGCGAGATACGCAGCGTGCCGATGCTGCGCGGGCGTATCGTCAGTCTGAACGATATTCCGTCCGATGAATTCGTACCGGCGCAGGAAGGGTCCGACTGGGTCTTGCGCGGGGACCGCGGCATCACCTACGAAACAGCGCTCCCTGAAAACTCCAAACTCACCGAGGGAAGCTGGTGGCCGGAAGACTATTCCGGCGTACCGCTGGTGTCGTTCGACGCTGAAGCCGGCACGGAACTTGGACTGAAGATCGGCGACAAGGTCACGGTCAACGTCCTGGGGCGCGAAATCTCGGCGGAAATCGCGAACTTCCGCGATATCGAATGGCAATCCCTGTCGATCAATTTTGTCATGGTGTTTTCGCCGAACACCTTTGCCGGTGCGCCTCATGCCCATCTCATGACGCTTGGCTGGGAAGAGGACGTTCCGACACAACAGGAACTGGATCTCCTGAAAACCGTTTCCAACACCTTCCCGACGGTGACATCCGTGCGCGTCAAGGACGCCATCGCACAGGTCAACGATCTTGTCGCCCAGCTCGCATGGGCGATACGTGGCGCGAGTTCCATCACCCTGATCGCAAGTGTCCTGGTGCTTGCCGGTGCGCTCGCAGCCGGGCATCGCAACCGCATCTACGATGCCGTGATCCTGAAGACAATCGGGGCAACGCGGCCACGGCTCATTCTGGCCTACGGTTTGGAATATGCCATGCTCGGCCTGACAACCGCCGTTTTTGCGCTGGTCGCTGGCGGCATCGCTGCCTGGTTCGTGATCACGCGCATCATGGAAGGATCCTTTGTGCTCATGCCGGTCACGGCGGCCGGTGCCGCTCTGGTCGCGCTTGTGCTGACGGTCGGTTTCGGGCTGATCGGCACGTGGCGCATCCTCGGCGAAAAACCGGCACCTGTGCTGCGCAATCTCTGACATCGAACGCCGATTTTGTCCCAAATGGCCTGACCGCTCGAAAACCCGGCTTCACGTCCCCGGCTGCAACCCGCATATGCTTGCAAGCACCCCTGTTCTTGGGTATCCGATTAGCTCGGGAAACGGAACGGAAGAAGGGCAGGTTCCATGTTTGAAATCACAAAGCGGTCAGCACTGAAAATCATTGCGGCAGCAGGTATTGTCGCGTCAATGGCATCGCTTCCATTTGCGGCACCGGCACATGCCGAAAGTCCGTTTCACACGGGGGTGTGGCAGCTGAACACGCCGGAAGGTCCGCGCGGACTTGTCGTCAGCGACTGGCTGGTGTTCGAGGACGGCCTGCCGAAGCGCTGGCTCTATCGCCGCGCCGGCACGAATGACGAAAACCAGTTCGATTTTTTCAGCCGCACCATGGGTGACTCGGGCTATACGCCGGTTGGAATTCGGGTGTACCGGACCGGTGAAAACTCGATGAAGTACACGCTCGCTCCCAAGGGAGAAGAGCCGGTTGAAGTTTCGGCCGTGCGCCTGTCGATCCCGAATTTCGAAAACTCCTGTCTTTCGGTGGAAAAGAAGGGCAAGCGCTTCTTCGGCAACTGGGTCGGCACCACCGGGTCGAAACTCAAGAAACTCAATGTCGGCAAGAACAAGATCACCATTGACGGCGAAGCGCGCGATATCACGATCGAGGAAGTGCGTGTCGGCCGCATGGGCATCACCGAAGGCGGCAAACCGGTGGCTTTTCTGACCGACGCGGGTGGAGACTATGCCGTCCTGCAGTGGTTCAAACCGGGCGTAACCGTTGAACAGATGCGCAACAAGGAACGGGAAATCCTGGATTTCGCATCGGAAGAAATCGTCCGCAATCCGGGTGGCGATTGCGACCGCCAGATAGCATCCCGCCTCAAAGCAATGAAATAACTTTCATTTTTTTAAGCATAATGCGGTATAATGCGGCCAGGAGCAGAAAGATTAAGATTTTTTCAGAAAATCGATCTTGTGCTTGTGACCGCATTTTCCCATATGTTGAGGGAGTTGTGCTGCATGTAATGGTACATGCAAAAATCAATCTAGAAGGGGAAGAACACAACCATGTCGACCTTTGACCGTCAATCTCAAGGCGCCTACACCGTTGCCGGCTCGCGCGCCGAGGCCGGCATCGATCAGGGCCTGCGCGCCTACATGCTGGGCGTCTACAACTACATGACGATCGGCCTTGCGCTGACCGGCTTCTTTGCACTTGCAACGATGATGCTGGCGACGACGTCCGATCAGAGCGCGGCTGTTGCAACGATGGGCAACGGAACAATGCTCACCCAGCTTGGCGTGACACTCTATGGTAGCCCGCTGAAATGGGTTGTCATGCTGGCTCCGCTCGGAATGGTGCTCTGGCTCTCGTTCCGCGTTCAGTCCATGAGCGCATCGTCCGCGCGCACCATGTTCCTTGTGTATTCGGCTATCATGGGGATTTCGCTGTCGTCGATCTTCCTGGTCTATACCGGTGGTTCGATCGCACGCGTGTTCTTCATCACGGCCGCTTCCTTCGGTGCGCTCAGCATCTTCGGTTACACCACGAAAAAGGATCTCTCCGGTTGGGGTTCGTTCCTTTTCATGGGTCTGATCGGGATCATCATAGCGTCGATCGTGAACATCTTCATGGCGTCCTCCGCCCTGCAGTTCGCGATTTCCGTCATCGGTGTTCTGGTGTTCGCCGGCCTGACCGCCTACGACACCCAGCAGATCAAGGAAATGTACTACGAAGGTGACAGCGGTGAAGTTGCCACCAAGAAGTCCGTCATGGGCGCCCTGCGTCTCTACCTCGACTTCATCAACATGTTCCTGATGCTGCTGCAGCTGTTCGGCAACCGCGAATAAGCAAAGCGCCGCATTCGAACGGAAAAGCCCGGCTCATTGCCGGGCTTTTTTTGTCCGTGAGAGTTTGGTGTCAGACGGATCAGGCGTCGACCACCCGCAGGTGTTTTTTCTTTTCCAGGACGCGCAGCACCTGCGCCAGGTCATGGCCGCGTTTCAGGATCAGGCCGCCGGCACCGACGACACTGTAAGCACCCTGGCGGCGCGCAAGCTTCGGGTCTTTCTCGATACGGTAGAGCGGCATTTCGGACGTTCTCCGAAACACGGAAAAGACCGCCCTGTCCTTGAGCAGGTCCATCGCGTAGTCGCGCCATTCGCCGTCGGCGACCATGCGGCCGTAAAGCCGCAGGATCGTGTCGAGTTCTTTCCGGTTGAAGGCGACGACAGGTTTGGAAGGTGGAGCCGGTTGGCTTAGCGGCGACGGGTTGGTTCCCGCGCCGCGCTGAAACGCGCTATCATCGGCTTCGCTCATTCCGCCTCCATGCGATCGTTGTCCCTCAAATTGCCCCGGCCGATCGGTTCCGGGGTCATCGTCTTGTCATGATGCGTCGCAATTGGGGCCAATGGCAAGCCCACCGGTTCAGAAACATATTTCCAGCTCACGAACGCGTGAGACGAGACCGCATCTTGTACATGATTGCAGGCCAGTTTTTCCGCACCGGCAACTTGCCCAGAAAGAATGCCCAAATTTCCTTGATTTTGCCGCAATCCAGCCCTTGGCAAGCCATTTTGACTACCCATATTTCCATCATACCCTGATGGGTGTGACCAGTAAGAATCACGGAATGCATTAGCCCCCCAGCCCCCCGGGGTTCTTACCAGTCAGCCAGATTTACAGAGTCAAACATCAGGGCAACTGAAGGGCCGGCATTATGCCGGCCCTTTTCATTTGAGCGCGGCCATTCCATCATCCGTGGCAATCGTCCCGACACAAGTCGTGTTTCACTTTTCAGGCTTGCGCGCGCATTTGCCCCTTCTCCATTTCCGCGCTTGTTGTATCCTTTGATCACGATGAGTACGGACCTGATCGATCTACGTGCGGCGCGGCCCGCAGACTGCGAAGCGCTCGCCGGTATTCACAGCGAAGCCTGGCTCGGTGCATACCGGGGCGTGCTGCATGGCGTCGACCTTCAGAAAATGGTGTCGCGGCGTGGAACAGGCTGGTGGCGCGGCGCCCTGGAGCGCGGTGTGGAGATCAAGATCGTCTCCGTCGCTGACATTCCCGCCGGCTACGCGACTTTCGGTCGCTGCCGGCTGCGCGACACCGGCATGGAGGGCGAAATCTACGAACTCTACCTGAAGCCGGAATACCAGGGCCTGGGCTTCGGAAAGGCGCTGTTTTCCAGCGTACGCAAGACGCTGGCGTCAAGGCGTCTTCATGGTCTTGCCGTGCAGGTCCTCAGCGACAACGAGCCCGCCCGCAACTTCTACCGTGCCCTGGGCGGCAGGCTGACCGCCAAGTCCTGGTACAAGATGGGCGGACGGCGCATGGAGCTTTCCATCTACACCTGGCCCGGCGCGAGTTCCTGACAACGCTCATGCGTGCCGCTACGATATGCCCCCGTTTCGCACAAAGCCGGGAAAGGGGCAATCGCAGCTGCCACGCGAACCGGGCGACGGCACGGTCGCAAGTCCTTGACGGAAGGATAATATCCGCCGATCCGCCGTTCATCCGGGTCTGATTGCGCGGTCCGGACGGCGCTTGCGACTTTTGGTGCAATGCAAAATAATAGCTTGAACTTCTCTGGCAGGATTGCGATAGACGCAGCAACATTCAACAGGAGTTTCAAAATGCGTATCGACGCCGTGCCGATCGGCAGCAACCCTCCGGAAGACATCAACGTGATCATCGAGGTGTCTGTGGGTGGCGAGCCGATCAAATACGAGATGGACAAGGACGCCGGTGCCATGTACGTCGACCGCTTCCTCTATACGCCGATGCGCTACCCGGGAAACTACGGCTTTGTTCCGCACACCCTGTGCGGCGACGGCGATCCGATTGACGTGGTTGTTGTCAACCAGCGGCCCATCGTGCCCGGTGCGATCATGTCCTGCCGCCCCATCGGCGTCCTGATGATGGAAGACGAGTCCGGCCAGGATGAAAAGATCATCGCTGTTCCTGGTCGGAAGCTCACCCAGCGCTATGCGCGCATTCATGACGTATCCGACCTGCCGCAGATCACGGTCGATCAGGTCAAGCATTTCTTCGAACACTACAAGGATCTGGAACCCGGCAAATGGGTGAAGGTCACGGGTGTCGAAGGTGCCGAAACGGCCAAGAGGCTGATTACCGAATCGATCGAACGCGCTCAGGCCGTACCGGCCGAATAAGACTGCCCACGCGGCATATCAGGCGAGGCCGCAGGTGGATCAAAGGTCCGCTGCGGCCTCGATGCGTTCCATGTCCTGATCGGACAGGCCGAAATGATGGCCGATTTCGTGTATCAGGACGTGCGCGACGACATCGCCGAGCGTTTCGTCCATGGCCCCCCAGTAGTCGAGAATGGGCCGGCGGAACAGCCAGATGCGGTTCGGCATCTGACCGGTGTTCTCAGCATCGCCTCCCTGCGCCAGGCCCTGGCCCTCGAACAATCCGAGCAGATCGTGCGGGTCTTCGATGGACAGCGCATCGAGCACATCGTCCGGCGCGTAATCGGCAAGGCTGATCTGGATATGACCGCAGCGCAGCAGCACATCGTCGGGCAGACCGGAGAGCACTTCGCTGGCCATCCGTTCGAAGTCGGACAGATCGGGTGCCTTGAGGTCTGACCATTTGCTACGGCTGATCGGTCGGACGGATGCCATGATGCCTGCCTTGGTTCCCTTAAACGCAGAATTCCGGCTACAGGTAGGTAACCGCGAGGTAAATCACCAGTCCGATCGCAAAGATCACCCCTGCCCCCCTGCCGATACGGGTTCCCCAGACCTCGATCTGATCATCGTTGTCCTTGTCGGCGGCGCTCAGGTGGTTTTTCGCCCGGTCGGCCATGCGCACGAAAGTCGAGCCAACGATCGTCTCGCTTTCCGCCTGCACGCGGTCCAGTGCCTTGAGAGCCTCTTCGCGCTGTTTTTCCTTTGGGTGCTTTTTTCTGCTCATGCACGTAGAGTGGCGTTGTTTCCTGCCCGGTTCAATAAAAAAGCCGCCACAAGGGCAAGGATTGCGAGCCCGCCCGAGGCAACCGCATTCCACCCGGCGAAGGAAAGCCCCAGCATCCGCCAGCTGGCTTCGGTGCAGCTGACGATCCGGGTCGACTGCAGCGCTTGCAGCATGTTCGCAGCCGAATTGGGTGCGGCCGAGCCGCCGCCACAATCATTGGGGCCCGCCCAGAACTGCCATTCGGCCCCTGCCTGGTAAATGCCGAGACCCGATCCATAGGCAAAGATCGCTGCGACCCCTAGAAGCGTCAGCAGGGCCAGAACGCTCCGGTGGGTCGTGATCAGGAGGAGCGCCAGCGCCGTCAACGGCAGTCCGGCGTAATAAGGGACACGCTGTTCCAGGCAGAGCTTGCAGGGAACATAGCCGCCAATCAGCTGAAAACCCCAGGCCGTCGCAATCACGGCAAGCCCGCCAGCCAGGACAAGGCCGGTCACGTTTCGAGCGTTTATGCCCTGGATCATTGCGTCCTCTTCAGTCAGATGTATCGCAGCAGGATGAAGCCGCCGACCAGCAACACCACAAATAGGGTGAACATGAGACCGAGGCGCTTCTCGATAAACTCCTTGATGGGAGGACCGAAGAAATAGAGAAGTCCGGCCACGACAAAGAAGCGCAGACCTCTGGAGACAATGCTCGCGACGATGAAGATCGGCAGGCTCAGTCCGGCCACGCCGGATGCGATGGTGATGACCTTGTAGGGAAAGGGCGTCAGTCCGGCGATGAACACGAACCACCATCCCCAGTGATTGAAGACCGCGCTGAACTCGTCGAACTTGTCCATTTTCCCGTAAAAGCTCAGGATCGGCTGCGCGACTTGTTCGAACAGGAACATGCCGATCAGGTAGCCGAGCACACCGCCGGCGACGGAGGTCAGCGTACACAGCAGCGCGTACCACCAGGCTTTCTCCTTGCGCGCGATCACCATGGGGATCAGCAGGATATCCGGCGGGATCGGAAAGACGGAACTTTCAACGAAGGATACGGACCCAAGCGCGGCAGGTGCGCGCGGTCCGGCGGCAAGGGACAGGGTCCAGTCGTAGAGGCGTCTGATCATGGCGCTTCCATAGCGGCAGTGGCTTAAAAAGTCACCAACAGATCCGCCAATTTCCGAGATTGATCGAAAAACGCAAACCCGCGCGAAACACGCGCGGGTGACAAACTGCATTCAGTGTCCGGCAAAGCGCCGGTTGAACCCTCGTTCTCAGCACTCCGGCAGGTTCACCGCGAGACCGCCAAGGGAGGTTTCCTTGTACTTGTCCCGCATGTCTTGCCCCGTCTGCCGCATCGTTTCGATGCAGTTGTCGAGCGGCATGAAGTGGACGCCGTCGCCATGGAGCGCGAGCGAGGCGGCCGACACCGCTTTGATCGCGCCCATGCCGTTGCGCTCGATACAGGGAACCTGGACGAGACCCTTCACGGGATCGCAGGTCATGCCGAGGTGATGTTCGAGCGCGATTTCCGCCGCGTTCTCGACCTGTGCGTTGCTTCCG
>JBCDEN010000505.1:0-3770 GCA_039179715.1 Pseudomonadota bacterium | reverse complement strand
GGCGTCGGACGTGTAGGCAAGATTGTTGGGGTTCGGCTTGGATTGTACCTCGAACGTTGTGCCGAAATTCGTTTCCCTGAGAAAGCCGATCCGCCGTGCCATGGTCATGCCGGCATTCGCGTCGTCAGACATGCCGTCGACAAAGGCAAGACCGGTCGTCTTGGCCTCGACCAGGAAGTCGAGCAGGGCGGTGTCGTCCGACATCAGCGCACTGGCGCTGGCGCGCGGCAATCTTTCTTGGGGGAAATCGCCATGCCAGAATGTCGGCTCCACCTTTGCGGGGTCTGCGAGGCCGATACCCGGCCGGTGCCTGAAGAGCCAGTCCGGATCGAAGTGGCTGGTGTGAGATTCGCCTTCCCAGGTGATAACGATGTTTCCGGCGTCCACGGAAACATCGCTGGCGGTGAGATCGGGAGAGATGCTGGTCAGGTCGAACTGACGTTCCTGCGTGTCCGGATGAAAGCCGCTCGGACAGTTGTCGCGAAGCCACAAGAAGGGAAAGTCGGCACTTGTGCCATTCGGCCAGACGACACTGAGCACGCGGTCTTCACCGCGCAAAAGGGCAGTTGTCATGAATGAGGTCCGTTGATGTGTTTGATAAAAGGTCAGGCATCCTGGGGATGCAATTCATCAACGGCGGACGGGGGGCGGCCACCACCAGTAGGCTTTGTTATGCGGATTTCCGGGACTGCGCCCAAGGATTGACAACATCCGAAACCGGCCGGTTGGAAGGCATCGCCTTCGAGAAACATTCGGCGGCAAGATGACACCGATAAAAACGCCCGGCAACAGAATTCTGCCGGGCGCGGATAAGTTTTAAGTTATTGCACGGGGCGGGTAAATCAGCCCTTGGAAGCTTTGGCCGCGAGCGCTATGGCGATGTAGCTCCAGCCGTTGACCAGAACCGAAACACCGGCAATCAGCCCGAGCGCCCAGGCGGCCGAACCCGGCAGGTCCATCCAGATCATGATCCCTGCCAGCAGAGAGACGATCCCGGCCACAAGGACCCACACCCAGCCGTCATGCGGCTTCAGCTTGAACGCCAGAAGGATCTGGCTTACCCCCTGGGCGACGAAGATTGCGGCGATCACGAGCGTCAGTGCAAAGGTGCCAGCCAGGGGGTTCAGATAGATCACGACACCGCCGATCACCGCGATGATGCCCGTAATCAGGTTCCAGATGAAGCTGGTCGTGCCCTGGGTCTTGAACGCATTGTAGATCTGCACGAGACCGCCGACGAACAGGACTGCCGCGATCAGGATCGTCACGGCAATGGACGTCGCGAGCGGTGCTGCGATCAGGATGATCCCACCGATGACAAGTGCGATGCCAAGGGCCAGGAACCAGCCCCAATTCTCCTGGATTTTTGCCTTCATGTCTTCGACAGCCTGAACCGCATCTGCCATTTTGACCTCCTCACGTTCCGGTTGCTCCCGCACCGTAACCGTTTCGCAGGGAAACACAAAATCCTTATGACATTCCGGCTGGTTAGCGTTGGGGATTACCTGCTTGACTTTTAGTGTGTATATGCACACAAGGGGGCATGGAAGAAGATGACTTCTCTCTTTGCGTCCTCGACAATGCGCGCAAGGCCGCACGCGCCGTGAGCCGCCATTACGACAAGCTGGCCCGTCAGGTCGGCATGACGGCGGGCCAGTTTTCGGTTCTGGTCGCGATCAGGCAGGTCCGGGCGCGAACCACAGCAGACCTTGCCGACAGGCTGTCGATGGATCGCACGACCCTCATTCGCAACGTTGCGCTTCTGGAGCGTGACGGATTGGTCGTTTCAGCGCTGGCAGGGGATGGCAAGGCCAAGTGTTTCTGTGTCACGGAAAGGGGAGAAGCCTTGCTTCAGACAGCTCTGCCGCTTTGGCGGAAAGCCCAAACAGACGTCGAAGATCTTCTTGGAACGGAAGAGTTTCTGAAAACAATCAATGCGTTGCAGAGACTTTCGCAACTATGAGAACGGCTCTTTGAATCAGTTTGTGAAGAGCCTTGAACAGCGCTTGAACCCGAACGTGGGCTAAGAGCGCCGACAGCACCAGATAGGACGAGGTAGTGATGCGTCGGGTAGTCGTAACAGGTATGGGGATTGTGTCGCCGCTTGGAACAGGGCTGGAGGGTTTCTGGCAACGCATGACATCGGGCGCGAACGGGATCCGCAGGATCAGCCACTTCGATCCGGGCGATCTCGCCTGCCAGGTTGCAGGTGAGGTCCCGTCGAAGGACGAGGATGAATTCGGGTTCGATGTCGACGCGGTTCTCGATGCACGGGAGCAAAGACGCTCTGACCGGTTCATCCATTTTGCCATGGGCGCGGCCCGGGAAGCGCTGGCACAGTCCGGCTGGCAGCCGGAAACGGCGGAGGACAGGGAGCGCACCGGCACGATCATCGCGACAGGGGTCGGCGGGTTCCCGGCGATGACCGCCGGAACGCGGCTGGTCGACGAGAAGGGACCACGCCGGGCTTCGCCGTTTCTGGTGCCTTCGTTTCTTGCCAATCTCGCCGCCGGGCAGGTGTCCATCCGTTACGGTCTGAAGGGGCCGATCGGTGCGCCGGTAACCGCCTGCGCAGCGAGCCTTCAGGCGCTCGGCGACGCCGCCCGCCTGATCCGTTCAGGCGAAGCGGATGTGATGGTTGCCGGCGGCACCGAAGCCTGTATCGACAAGGTGTCCTATGCCGGTTTTTGCGCCGCCAAGGCCATGTCCTCCAAGCGCAACGACGACCCGGCTCATGCCTCCAGACCATTCGATCAGGACCGGGACGGGTTCATCATGGGGGAAGGCGCCGGCATCCTGATCCTGGAGGAAATGGAACACGCGAAAGCGCGTGGCGCCAACATTCTCGTGGAGCTGAAGGGCTACGGCACCACGGCGGATGCCTTTCATGTGACCGCATCCTCACCGGATGGCGAAGGCGGCCTCCGTGCGATGCGCAGGGCGCTTTCAACCGCCGGGCTGACACAGGCCGACATCGGTTATGTCAACGCGCATTCCACCTCGACCCCGGTTGGTGATGCAGCGGAGATCGCGGCCTTGACCACGCTCTTTGAAGGACGGGGCAAGGATCTGGCAGTGTCCTCGTCCAAGTCCATGTTCGGCCATCTGCTCGGGGCCGCCGGAGCGGTCGAGGCGGTCGCCTGCGTGATGGCGCTCACGTCCGGCCGGTTGCCGCCCTCGCGCAACCTGGAAATGCCCGATGAAGCCATGACCCGATTCGAAATGGTGCCCGGCAGCGCGATTGACCGTCAGGTCGACCACGTCCTCACCAACGGCTTCGGCTTCGGTGGTGTCAATGCCAGCGCGGTGTTTTCAAGGCTCTGACGAGCGGTGCAAGGACACAGCCATTTCGCGGATTCACGATTGGGTCGAGACGATGACGTCAAAGTCTCAAGGGTGTCCTGTAACTCGGCGCCGGGTATCCGAAAAAACTCAATGTGAGTGAGCAACCTTTTTTGAACCCACACCTAGGGTACGGACCCATAAATGAAGCCGATTTGGCGGCAGAAATGGCAAAATCTCGGGAGGAAGCGTGTGCAGAGCGGGCTTTTTGCCCGGTCAAGCGCGGTGACGCTGCGAGGTACAGCCATTTAGCCGTCTTTCGGATTTGGCCGTTTTGGCCATCTGCCAAGTCGCGAAAGGCTTGAAAATGAACCACATTTCCTGCGCTTTCGCTTCTCGCAGTTGGTCAAAACGATCCAAACCAAATTGACTTCATTTATGGGGCCGTACCCTAGGGTACGGCCCCATAAATGAAGCCGATTTGGCGG
>JBCDEN010000279.1:0-5921 GCA_039179715.1 Pseudomonadota bacterium | reverse complement strand
TTTCGGGCCGGCCCGTCTTCATTCAGGCTGAACCAGCGCATTCCCGCAACTCTTCACGCGTCCCGTTGCGCAATCCAGTCATGGTCCGGATGGTTCTTGAAGCGCCATTTGCGCAGGGGACCTGCCATGACGTTGAGATAATACATCTCGTAACCGTAGGGCGCGCCGCAGGGGTGATGGCCTTTCGGGACGAGCACCACGTCGTGGCTGTTCATGGAGATGGTCTCGTCGAGGGAGCCGTCCTCGGTGAAGACGCGCTGGAGACCGTAGCCCTGATCCGGATTGAGCCGGTGATAATAGGTCTCCTCCAGATAGGTCATGTCCGGATAGTTGTCCTCGTCATGCCGGTGTGGCGGGTAGGACGACCAGTTGCCCTGGGGCGTGAACACTTCCGTTACAAGCAGGCTGTCGGCGACGTCCGTCTCTTCCATGGCGATCGGAAAGATATAGCGGGTATTGGCGCCCTTGCCGCGCGTGACCTTCTCCGGCACCGGCAGCACGCGTGCCGCATGGCCTCCCGAGCCCGGAGCGGTGCAGACGCCGATGGTGCAGTCAGTGGTCGCCGTTGCCGTCCAGTCCGTGCCATCCGGCACGTAGACGCTGTGGGGGGGCAGCTGCTCGAACACGTTCATGCGTTCTCCCTGCTCACCGAAATCCTGGCCACCTGCGGAGATCGACGCCTTGCCCTCGACCATTACGATGATGACTTCGAGATCACCGGTTGTTTCCGAAACACTGTCACCGGCGCGCAGCCGGTAAAGGCCAAAACCGACATATCCCCAGTCCGGAGATTTCGGCCCCCTGGCGCTTTCGATGGTGATGTCGTGGACCTTGCCGGAGGTTCTCGACGGTTTGCGCAGTAGATCGCTCATTTCAAATCCAACTCATTTGCAATCGCCTTGAGCGTTTTCAGCCCCATGCTCTGATATTTGAACGGATTGTGGACGTCAGGGTCCTGTTCGGCCTCGATCACGATCCAGCCCTTGTAATCCGCGTCTTTCAGGATCTGAAGCAGCGGCGTGAAATCGATGCTGCCTTCCTCGTCTCCCGGAACGGTGAAAACACCGGCCCTGACACCATCCATGAAGGATCTGCGATTGTCGCGGATGTCCTTCATGACGGCAGGGCGCACGTTCTTGGCATGAAAATGGCCAACCCGGTCGATGTATTTCTGCAAGACCGGCGCGGGGTCTTCCCCCCTGGTGCCGAAATAGCAGTGCCCGGCATCAAACAGCAGTTTCGTGGAAGGTCCGGTCGCCGCCATGAAAGCGTCGATTTCTTCCAGGGTTTCCACCACCGTACCCATGTGGTGGTGATAGACAAGATCGATGCCCTGATCGGCACAGAACGCAGCGAGCTCCTCCACCTTGGCGCCGAAAGCCTTCATCTCCTCGCCGCTCAGCGCCGGGCTGGTGGAAATGTCGGCCTCCGATCCCTGGATGGTGTTGGAGGTCTCGCAGGCAATGCAGACCTTGCAGCCATTGTGCTTCAGCCTGTCGAGATGCGGCTGGATCGCCTTCTTTTCCTCCGCGACCGACTGCGCCAGCAGGTTAAGCGAGTACCAGCCGGAAATGAACTTCAGACCGTGATCGCCGAGCAGCTGTTTCAGCTCCTCCGGATCGTCCGGCCAGCGGTGGCCGTTCTCGATGCCGTCGAAGCCGATTTCCGATGCTTCAGACAGGATCTGTTCCGTCGGGATATGCGCTCCGAGGGTCTGGTCGTCGTCATTGGCCCAGGCAATGGGATTTGCGCCGAAAAGGATCATGGCATTCGTCCTGTAACGTTCCTTGCACCGTTCTTTGGTTTGGCTTTTGACCGGGAACCTCATCCTGAGGACGCGCGACAGCGCTGTCTCGAAGGATGCATCTCCCGCGTTTGCGTCTGTCACTCATCCTTCGAGATGAGCCTTCTGGCTCTCCTCAGGATGAGGTTTTCGGTCTGGTTTTCTTTTTACTTCCAGATATCAATCTGCCGCCCGTTGGTCCTTGAGGGCCGCGACGTAGCCTTCGCGCGCTCTTTTCACCTGTTCCTGCGCGGAGACTTCCGGGACGGCGACGTCCCACCAGTGCCCGCCACCAGCCTCCCCCGGACCGTGCATCGGGTCGGTGTCGATCACGATCACCGACGGGATTTCGCGCCCGCGTGCCGCCAGGATCTCCGCTTCAAGACCGGCTATGTCCTTCGCCTTGACCGCATGCGCGCCCATGGCGGCGGCATGGGCCACGAAGTCGATATCCGGCTGGACCTGGACGTTGCTCGTCCGGTAAAGATTGTTGAACTGGGCTCCGCCGGTGCCCATCTGCAGCCGGTTGATGCAGCCGAAGCCGCGGTTGTCGGTCAGGACCACGGTGAAGGGAACGTGCCGCATGACCGCCGTCGCCAGCTCGGAATTGGCCATCATGTAAGACCCGTCGCCGACAAAACAGACCACGTCCCGGTCCGGCTGGGCGAGCTTGATCCCCATTGCGCCGGCAATCTCATAGCCCATGCAGGAATAGCCGTATTCCATGTGATAGCCGCCCTGCGGTGCCTGCCACAGGAGCTTCAGCGCACCCGGCATCGTGCCCGCTGCGCACATGGCGATTGTCTTTTCAGTCGCGGTGCGCTGGACGGCACCGATCACCTCTGCGTCAAGCGGGAGGTAGCCGTCCGGAACGTCTGTCCTGGTGCTGCAATGGGCATCGACCTTGGCGAGCCAGTCGAGGCGGGACTGCGGGTCGAAGGCACCGCTCTGATGGTCTCCCAGCTCCGAGGACAGCCGCTCCAGGCAGACCTTGGCGTCGCCGATGACACCGATAGCACCATGTTTGTCCGCGTCGTAACCCTGGACGTTGATGGAAACCAGCTTCCGGCCTGGGTACTTGAAAAGGGCCCAGGACCCGGTAGTGAAATCCTGAAAGCGGGTGCCGACACCGATCACGAGATCGGCGGTTTCCGCCAGCTTGTTCGCGCTTTCCGCACCGTCGACGCCTGCAGCCCCGAAATTCATCGGGTGCGCCTGTGCGAGTGCTGATTTGCCCGCCTGCGTCTCGATCACCGGAATGCCGTGACGGGTGGCGAAGTCGGACAGCGTTGTCTCCGCTTCGGAATAGACGACGCCGCCGCCGCAGACGAGCACGGGCGATTTGGAGGACATGATGAGGTCGGCCACATCGGCAATGTCGCGGCTGTCGGGCTCCGGCCGGCGGATGCGCCAGACCTTCGGTTCGAAAAAGCTTTCCGGATAGTCGAAGGCCTCGGCCTGGGTGTCCTGGCAGAAGCACAGGGTCACGGGACCGCAGGCGGACGGATCGGTCAGGACACGGAAGGCGCGCGGCAGCGCGGTCAGCAATTGTTCCGGCCGCGCAATCCGGTCGAAGTAGCGGGACACCGGCCGGAAGCAGTCATTCGCCGAGACCGTGCCGTCGTCGAAATCCTCCACCTGCTGCAGCACCGGGTCAGGTGCCCGGTTGGCAAAGACATCGCCGGGGATCAGCAATACGGGCAGGCGGTTCACATGGGCAAGGGCCGCAGCCGTGACCATGTTGGTGGCACCGGGGCCGATGGAAGATGTGACCGCCATGGCGCGCTTGCGTTTCCTGGCCTTTGCATAGGCGATGGCCGTGTGGGCCATGGTCTGCTCGTTCTGCCCGCGCCAGGTCGGCAGCTGATTGCCCGCCTGTTCCAGCGCCTCGCCGAGACCGGCAACGTTGCCGTGGCCGAAGATCGCCCAGATGCCGTCGATGATGCGCTCGCCGTCTTCTGTCATCTGCGCCGCGATGTAGCGCACCATCGCCTGGGCAGCCGTGAGGCGGATGGTCGTCATGCCAGCTCTCCCTGCCGGGTGTCGAGACGTGCTTCGCCGCGCGCGGTGTCCCAGATCCGGCACAGGCGCTCGAAACGGTTCGACATATCTTCAACGGCGGCTTCATTGGTGATGTTTCCCGAAAGCCAGCCGCGTGCCGCATCGGCGAAAATCGTGCGCCCGATGGCAAATCCCTTGACCAAAGGGAACCGGGCGGCCTGCGCGAAGCTGTCGGTCAGTTTTTCTTCGGGGGCATCAAGGCCAAGAACGACAATGCCGCGGGTATAAGGATCGTTCTCCGTGATGGCGGCGCAGGCCTTCGCCCAGGCTGACTGAGAGGTCATCGGTTCCAGCTTCCACCAGTCCGGGTAAATGCCGATCTCGTAGATGCGCCGGATGATCCGGGCGGTGGTGTCATCGTCAACCGGGCCGACCTTCGAGGGAATGACCTCAAGCAGCAGTTCCAGGCGGTTGCGGCGGCAGGCCGCGAACAGGCGCTTCAGGACATCTTCCTGTTGCGCTCTCATGTGGCCGTCATCGTCGGGATGGCAGAAACACAGCACCTTGACGACGTGCTCTGCAGGCCACTCGCTCAGGCCGCCGAAGTCGGCACCGATTTCCGGCTCCAGGGTCAGTGGACGCGACGCCGGCCATTCGACCGGATGTCCGATCCAGAGCCCCGTGCCGGCCGCGCGGAAGAGAGCCTCCTGGCCAAGGCGGCTGTCGCACAGGATTCCGTAACCGGGTTTGCCGCCGGCGACCTTGTGTGCCGCGTCGAGGCACAGGTTTTTGAAAAACCCGATATGTTCATGCGTGACGCCGGCCTCATCGGCCATCTGTTCAAGCTGGATGCGGTGGTCGAAGGCAAACACGCGCATGCTCGACCAGTCGCCGCCGTGAATGTAGTGACGGTTCGTCGACCAGTGGATCTGTTCCAGCTCCGGATCCTTGCGCAAGGCCTTTGTCCTGACGCCGCGCTTCAGGAAAAACTGAAGTTCCTCCCAGCTTGGATAGGCCGGTGTGCAGCCGTGCCGGGAGACGGCAAAGGCACCGCAGGCGTTGGCATATGTCAGACAGGTCACCCAGTCCTCGCCGGTGATCCAGCCCTTGAGCAGGCCGGACATGAAGCCGTCGCCCGCACCCAGAACATTGAAGACCTCGATCGGGAACCCGGGACCCGAGACACCGGCATCAAGACTGTCGGGTATCTCGCCTTCGAAGGCGGACGCGCCCATCGGACCGCGTTTGCAGACCAGTGTTGCGCCGCACACCTTGCGGACATTTCTGAGCGCCTCAACGGTATCGGTCGCTCCGCCGGCGATGTGAAATTCTTCTTCCGTGCCGACGATCAGATCGAACAGGTGCAGGGTCGACTGGAGCTTTTCCGTGACCTTCTGCGAAGCGATGAAGCGGTTTTCGCCATCGCCATGGCCGGACAGGCCCCAGAGATTGGGCCGGTAATCGATGTCGAGCGCGGTGCGGTCGCCGTTTGCACGGGCAAGCTTCAGCGCCTTGAGAACGGCTGCTTCCGTCTGCGGATGGCTCAGGTGGGTTCCGGTCGCAACAACGGCCTTCGCGGAGGCAATGAAGTCCGGATCGATGTCGTCTTCGGTGAGCGCCATGTCGGCGCAATTCTCGCGGTAGAAAATGAGCGGAAACTGTTCCTGATCGCGAATGCCCAGAAGCACAAGCGCGGTCAGCCGTTCCCTGTCGGTGACGACACCGCGCGTTTCCACGCCGTGCCGTTCCAGCTCCTCACGGATGAAGCGCCCCATGTGTTCGTCGCCGACACGGGTGATCACGGCAGACTTCAAACCGAGCCGGGCGGTGCCTGCTGCCATGTTCGTGGGAGAGCCGCCGATATACTTGTTGAAGGACGCCATGTCCTCGAGCCGGCCGCCTACCTGTGCGCCGTAAAGGTCGACCGAAGACCGGCCGATGGTGATGACATCGAGCTTTTTCACGTCACTCTTCCACTTTTTTGAAAGGCCGTGACAACGCCACGGCCCCTTGTCGAAACGTATGCGGAGGCGTTCCTAAACGGTTCCTCCGAGGGATCCTTCGAGTTGCGCCATTTCCTGTCCGCCTGCCATGAGTTCCGGGAGCTGCTCGGGCGTGATCTCGCCGCGTTTTGCGG
>JBCDEN010000147.1:0-7769 GCA_039179715.1 Pseudomonadota bacterium | reverse complement strand
GATCCGTGATGAGTGTCCGCGGATCGAACCGCTGCGTCAGCGCAACTTCGTGGCCGCGCTCAAGACCGCAGACCGCCCCGTACAGGTGAAGCGAGTGGGTCAGTTGCCCGGCGACAACAATACGTTCCCTGGCCGGGATGCCGAATTCCCGATCAGACAGGTCGAAGCTCCTCAGCCAGGACCCGTGATTTCTGAGATATCCCTTCGGCCTGCCCGTCGAGCCGGAGGTAAAGCCGCAATAGAAGGGATCGTCCTCGCGCGGCGTTGCACTGTTGACTTTGGTGTCTGCGTCCCGGTGCAGCGATGCGGAGCCTGCCGTGGCATATACGCGCTGATCGAGGATCAGGTCCGGGAGCGCTTCATCGAGCACATCGGTTTGCTGTCCCGGCGGCCAGGCCGGATCAAGCACCATTGCAATCCGGCCGGTGCGCGCGCAGGCAAAGAAGCTGACGAGCAGCGCGGCCGGGTCATCCAGCAGGAGTGCGACGCGTCCGCCGCGATCGGTGCTGCGGCAGATGACAGCCTCTACAGCCCCGATCGCGTCCAGAAGAGCCTGCCACGGCCAGTGATCCGAACCGCATTTCAATGCGGTCTGATCCGGCCGATCTGAGGCAAACGCATCGAGGCTTTGTCCGACATAGGCCATGACGCGCCGATCTTCACGCGGTCAGCTGCGCGACAGCATCGCCCCCGGCAACCCGCGGGCAATTGTCTGGGCAATCAGCGCGGCCAGCACGACCTTGACCAGATCACCGGGAATATAGATTGCGCTTCCCACGGCAGCCGTGCCCAGGGGCAGATTGGCCATATAGGCAACACCCGGAATACCGAAGAGATAAACCACCAAAATGCCGCCCACCGCTGCGGAGATCGCCGCGGAGGCAAAAATGTTCATGCCCGGGGTGGCCCGCATGATCCAGCCGGCAACAAAGGCACCGACCGGCCAGCCGATCAGAAATCCGACCGAGGGTGAGGCAAAAACACCCAGACCACCGCGCCCACCGGCCAGGAACGGCGCGCCAAGGGCAACCAGAAACAGGAACAGCAGAACGGCGAGACCGCCGCGCACGGGGCCAAGCATGATCCCGGCAAGCATCACGCCGAGCGTCTGTGCCGTGATCGGCACACCGCCCAGAAACGGAATCGCGACCGGCGGCACCAGCCCGAGAGCGGCAATCAGGGCCGCGTAAAATGCGATATGTACGAGTGAGCGATCAGCCATGGCGTCGATACGCCTCCTTTTTTGCTTTTGCTTATGTGTCACGGCACCGGCGGCGTTCCCGCCTCATTCCGGTTCCGCAGTTCCGTTCCATCAGACCGCCCTGGGCCCCGTGGGAATGTCAGCCTGTCCCGAGAGTCCTTCCGATCCGCCGCGTGCCTGCAACGCATCCGCGACGTTGTCGGACATGCGCAGGCACTGGATCGCCAGCGGCGGAAGCAGTTTCCAGGAATTTTTCGCCCCAGTGCGCGCCTGATAGGCTTCGCGCATGCGCGAGAGAATCTGCATCATGTAGGGCGCAAACCGCAGCACGAGGGCCACGCAGAGCGCCGGTTTTCTTGCCGAAAGACCAACCCATTCGAGCGGTTTGAACAAGGGCATGACCGCTTCCAGCATGTCGTCCATCCGGGTGGTGATGGAGACAAGGTTGGCGGCAAGGATCAACACAAGCAGCCGCAGGATAACCGGGACACCCTCCCAGAAGGTGCCGGACACCCAGTGCAGAAGCAGCAGGACCCCCAGCAGAACCGACAGGCCGCGCAGCAGCGCCAGGCGTTCAAGGCCGCTGCGGCCGAGCGTTGCGTAACACCCGACAACGGCGGCAAGGCACGCGGCGAAGATGAAGGCGGAACTGACCTGAAACAGAAGCAGGCTCGCAACCGCGACCGCGAGCAGTTTGAGCCCCGCCGGGGTCCGGTGCAGCCAGCTGTCTCCCTGTAGGTAGATCGATATCACAGCGCTGCCAGCTCCAGTTTGACGCCCGATCGCCTGTCAATATCCGCCTCGAAGGCGCGCAGGACCTCATAGGGCGGCCCGTCCATGCGCAGCCGGCCCTCCTCCAGCCACAGGATGCGGTCGAAGCCTTCGAAGTGACTGAAATCGTGGCTCACCATGACAATCTTCTGCGGCAGGGACAGCACCTTTTCGCGGATCTTGCGCGTGGCCAGCATATCCAGGCTTGTCAACGGCTCATCCAGAACCAGAAGACGCGGCTCCATCACCAGAACGGACAGGATGCAGACGAGCTGTTTCTGACCTTCCGACAACTCCGCAATCGGCATGGAGGCCAGTTGAGCGCAGCCATGGATGGCGAGAAACTCCAGGGCCTCATCCCGGCTTTCGCGCCGATCGCGGCCCAACTGGGTCAGACCGAAGGCAATCTCTTCCTCGACAGTCGGAAAAATCGCCTGATGGTCGGGGTTCTGGAACACGAAGCCGACATGGCGCGGCAATTCGGGGGCCGCGCTTGCCGCTTCGGCACCGAACAGCGTCAACGCGCCGCCGGCAGGCTGACGCAAGCCGTTCAAAAGCCGGACGAAACTGCTTTTGCCGGATCCGTTCAGGCCAATCACGCCGATCCGGTCTTCCTTGAGAGACAGCGTCAGGCCGGACAGGATCTGCTTGCCGCCGAGATCGAGCGAAACCTCTTCGAATACAGCAAAGGGATCGGCATGCGGATCGCAGACCCGTGCCTTTTCCTGCCTGTTTTTCCTCGGCCAAATCGCCATCTCACCTCGCCAAAGGCACGCGGGCACCTGCCGGTCAACCCTGCCCGGCGTCCTGCGCTCTCAAGGGGCCGCTTATTGACCGGATCGTGCCCGATGTCAAAGTGGGCCTATCCTACCGGCCGGCCCAATTCGGGCAACTCGGCCAATTGGTCAATGGTCGAGCGCACCTTTTCAAGCGAACGGAAAAAGCGCTCATCGGATTCCTCCGAGCCGAATGTAAGCCGCAGGTACGGGGCGGGCGTGTTGTCTTTCGCCTGAAAATAGCGCGAGGACAAGACCGAAATCCGCTGGTGCCCGAGCGCGGCCTGAACGGCATCCGGGTCGACGTTGCCGGGCAAACGCAGCCACCCGAAAACCTTGTGCGTATCGCCCTGAAGGAAATAGGGAGACAGGATGTCCCGCGCCTTCCGGAAACGAATGCGGTTGGCTTTCCGTTTCAGGCGCAGGGTCTTGAACAAGTGACCCTCGCGCACCCAGCCGGCGATCAGCTCCGCGGTGATCGGCGATGCCATCCAGGTGCTTTCACCGATCTTGTTGCGGATCGAATCGCCGAAAAGTTCGGGCACATGCACGAAACCGATCCGGCTGCCCGGGGAACAGACCTTGGAGATACTGGCGATGGAGGCTGTGCGCTCCGGCGCAAGCGCTCCGAAAGCCGGAAGCCTCTCGGGGAGAAACGGCGTATAGGGATCGTCCTCGACGATTTTCAGATCATGGTCCCGGGCAACGGAGACGAGGCGCTGACGCTCTTCAAGCGACATCGTGTGGGTGGTCGGGTTCTGCATGTTGGGCATCAGGAAAACACCCTTGACACCATGGGCCCTGGCGGCCTTTGCGAGCGCGTCGGGATCCATCGCCCCGAAACCGCCGTCGGACCGCACAAGGGCCGGGATGGATATCGGCTTCAGCCCGATGCTTGCAAGGGAGGGGAAGATCGACGGGTAGGTAAAGCGGTCGATGGCGATGGCGTCACCACTTCGGAACAGCGCCTGGCAGGTCACCTGAATGCCGTGCTGTGCGCCGCAGGTCACGGCAACCCGGTCGGGATCTGCATCCAGGCCATAATCCTTGAAGACCAGCACGCCCGTTTCACGATGCGCTTTCAGGCCCTCCGACGGCACAAACCCGTTCAGCCGGCCAATTCCGGCCGTCCGTGCCATCCGGACAAGGCCGTCCGAAAGACTGGGGTTCAGGTGCGGATAGGCAAAGTTCCGGGCCAGGTCGCAGACATCCGTTTCATCTTCCGCCGGGACCAGCGGCGAAACCTTGTGCGTCTCGGGCGCAACGTAGGTGCCGCGACCGGTTTCGCCCTTGACGAGGCGCCGTCGTTCGGCCTCCCCGTAGGCGCGTGTGACCGTTCCGAGCGTGACGCCCAGCTGGTAGGCCAGCTCGCGTTGCGGCGGCAGCCGGTAGCCCTGGTCAAGCGCGCCGCTGCTGATATCGGCTTCCAGCGCATCGGCAATCGCCAGATAGATGGGACCTTGCGCTTCGTCGATCTTCGGGATCCACATTGTCATGGGAACAATGTTTACATTGACTGATACAATATCTCAAGACAATTAGTATCTCCGTCACTTTGTATCGATTGTATCGATATTGCCGCAGGAGAGCACCCATGGATCTGGCCACCTTCCTGGCATTTGCCGTTTTCATCATTGTCATGACCGGCACGCCGGGCCCCGGAAACCTGACGTTTCTTGCCATTGGGGCATCCGCGGGCTACCGCACGGCTTTCCCGGTGATCGTGGCGTCGCAGATCGGTTCCATCCCGCTGAAACTCAGCGTCGCATACGGACTTGGACATGTCATGGCGGGCGGAGGGCCGGTCGTCACGCTCTTCAAGGTGCTGAGCATGGCGTACATGACCTATCTCGCATGGCGGATCATTTGCCTGTCGGTAAAGCCGAAGGGGGACGTGGCACTGCCAAGTTTCTGGGAAGGCCTTCTGATCCACCCGCTCAGTCCGAAGACCTGGGCGATGAATCTGGTGGCATTTTCGACATTCCTTGCCGGGAACGGGCTCGGCATTCACGAGAACGCGCTGATCCTGGTCGCCGGCTTCACCCTTGGCGGCATGGTTTTCCATTCGCTCTGGGCGCTTCTCGGTGTCTCGATCCTCGCCCTGATCGGCGATGGACCCGTGATGCGTGTCATCACCGTGCTGATGGCGGTTTCCATGCTTGCAGCGACCGTCTGGGCGCTTGCAATCTAAGAGACGGCAAAGGCTCGGGCCGGCGCTCGGGCCGGCCAAAGTCGTTACCTCAGTAATACATGAAGTGGTAATGCTCCGGGCTCAGGTATCCTCTTGATTCGGAGCGTTCCTTGCGTCCCGTATCCCATTCGGTCTCGCAAGCGCCGTCGGGAAGCCGCTCCTCCAGGATGCTTTCCTTGCCGCCAAGCTCATTCTCGTGGATCAGCGGCAGACGATTCTTCGCCTTTTCGAAACAGTGGTTCGTGGCCGACACAAAGCCTGCCGCGATCCGGGCCAGGATGCCGGACTTGCGATTGTCCGATGCCGATTCGATCTGCTCGTTGGTAATGTATGCCATGTTCATCTCCTTCGTTCTCTTGAACTCAGAGATGGCGATGCCCAAGCGGCCTTCAATTTAACTCTCTGTAATATTGCCCTTTTTTAACGCGAAGACCACTCATCCGTAATCATTTCCGCGCCATGACCGGTCATTGGTCAAAAATGCGTCAGCGGGTTTCACTGGAACGCAGATTTGAATGCGGTGTCCAGCTTGCCGACGATTTCCGAGACATGTTCGTCCTCGATGATGAAGGGCGGTGCGAGCAGAACATGGTCGCCCCTGACACCGTCGATCGTCCCGCCCATCGGGTAGCAGACGAGACCGGCTTCGAACGCGGCTTTCTTGACCTTCTTGTTGATGCCGGCGGCAGGGTCGAATGGAGCTTTGGTGGATCTGTCCGCCACCAGTTCGATACCGCGGAACAGCCCGCGTCCGCGTAAGTCGCCGACATGGGGATGCTGTCCGAACGCGTCTTGCAGCGCCCGGTCCAACTTGTCCCCCATGGGTGACACGCGATCCACAAGCCCGCCGCTCAATTTTTTGAAGACCGTCAATGCGGCCGCGCAGGCTGCAGGGTGACCGATATAGGTGTGGCCGTGCTGGAAGAAACCGGACCCGGCCTCAATGGCCTGATAGATTTCGTCGGTGCACAGCATTGCGCCGACCGGCTGGTAACCTGCGCCCAGACCTTTGGCAATGCACAGGATATCGGCCGTGATGCCATCTTGTTCATGGGCAAAGAGCGATCCTGTCCGGCCCATGCCGCACATGACCTCATCGAGGATCAGAAGCACACCATGGGCGTTACAGATCTCGCGCACCCGTTTGAAATAGCCTTCCACCGGGGGGACCGCGCCGACCGTTGCTCCGACGACCGGTTCGGCAACAAAGGCCATCACATTCTCGGGTCCGAGCCTGAGGATTTCGGTTTCCAGTTCCCCGGCAACACGCTGACCGTATTCAAATGCCGTTTCGTCTTCCCTGCGTTCGCGATACTCATAACAGGGTGAGATGTGGGTGGTTTCGATCATCAAAGGCGAGAAAGGCTCGCGCCGCCACTGGTTGCCACCTGTTGCCAGCGCGCCGAGCGTGTTGCCGTGATAGCTCTGGCGGCGTGCAATCACGCGATGCCGCGAGGTCTCGCCCTTCTCCAGAAAGTATTGGCGCGCAAGTTTGAGGGCCGCCTCGACGGCTTCAGATCCGCCCGACACGAAATAGACCCGGTCTAGGTTTCCCGGCACCTTCGAGACAAGCAGGTCAGCCAGTTCCTCGGCGGGCTCTGAAGTAAAGAAGCCGGTATGGGCAAACGCGATCCGGTCGACCTGGTCCTTGATCGCGCGGGTGACATCCGGGTCGCTGTGACCCAGGCAGGAAACGGCTGCGCCGCCAGATCCGTCGAAATATTTTTTTCCCGATTTGTCAATGATGTAACAGCCATCTCCATGATCGGCGATGGGCGGACTGGCTTTCGTATGGCGTGGAAAAACGTGAGACATGGATATCAACCTGAACAGAATTCACGGCGCGTGGACGTGCGGGGTTGAGACATTTGTATCAGATTTTTTCACTTCTTGAAACATTTGTTTCTTGCCTGTGTTAACCACGTTTTTCATCACAATTTTAATCAAATTGCAGGAATGTTCGCACGGGGGATATCGCAACACACTCGACAAGGCTGCCCGTCATGCCCCAACGCCTCTTTGCCTGGATATTCTTGATCGGATTTGCCCTCACGCTTGCGGGATGCGGAACGGTTGCCGGGGTCACCGGACTGGGATGGGCGACCGCCTCGCACAGCGCGATCGACTATGACGACTCATCCTGGTGCGTGCCGCGCAAGCTCAAGAAGGTGCTCAACCGGGTTGCCAGACGCTACGGTGAAGTGACGGTTCACTCGACAAAGCGCTGGTGGCTGGAAAACTGGCGCAAGGGCGGGGCGCGAAACTCCTATCACCTCAACTGCAAGGCGGTGGATTTTTCCGTCCGCGGAGATCCTTCGGCCGTCATCGCTTTTCTGAAGGCGCAGCCTGAGGTCGGCGGATACAAGTATTATGCATCCGGGCACTATCACATCGACACCGGACCGCGCAGGACCTGGTGACCCTGTCCGGTTTTTGGACAATCCGTGCAGAACGTTCAACGAAGAGGCGCCGTCATCGCCATCATTTCAACTCGCCGAGCTCGAGGGCCATTTCCCACGACACGGGATCAAATCCGACGAAATTCTTTGCTTCGCCTTCCACGATCGGACGTTTGATCGTTGACGGGTTTTCTATCATGACGTCGAGCGCGGACGCTGCATCGGTCACGCAATCCTTCGTGGCTTCGTCCAGCTTTCTCCACGTCGTTCCACGCTTGTTGAGGATCGTTTCCCAGCCGAATTCGGCGACAAAGGCCGCCAGCCGGTCGCCATTGACGCCTTCCTTCTTGTAGTCGTGAAAATCGTAGTCAATGCCCGCTTCTTCCAGGAACTTGCGCGCTTTCTTGACCGTGTCGCAGTTCTTGATGCCG
>JBCDEN010000673.1:0-2687 GCA_039179715.1 Pseudomonadota bacterium | reverse complement strand
CCTCGTTGCGGATACGCTCCTGGTCGGCTCGGGCCGCCTGAACGTCGCGGAACGCCTCGATAACCTGTGCCGGCGGGTCGACCCGCTGCATCTGCACTTCGGCAATCTCGACACCGGCCTGATAGGAATCGAGCGTCGACTGCATCAGCGTGGCAACATCGTTCTGAATGGAAACACGGTTCTCGGTCAGGATGGCGTCAATGTTCGAACCGCCAACGACTTCACGCATCGCGCTTTCCGCGACCGCTTTCACCGTGGCTGCCGGTTCCTGGATGTTGAACAGGTAGTCGGTGACCCCGTCAGTCGTGTTCTTGATACGCCACAGCACCTTGAAGCCAACATCGACGATGTTTTCATCGCCCGTCAGCATCAGGCTTTCCTCGGGAATGTCGCGTGCACGTACGGCCCCGGAAGTGGAGAAGGTCTCGTCCACACCAACCGTCGTTTCACGCTGAAGTTCGACCGCAGGCTTGTAAACCTCACCGATCGGGTAAGGCAGATTGTAGTTCAGGCCCGGGGATGTCAGTCCGACAACGTCGCCGAGAACCAGTTCGACACCGCGCTCGCCTTCATCAACCGTGTAGATGCCCGTGAGCAGCCAGCCGACAATGCCGATGCCGACCACAATCAGGACGCCCGCGAAACCGATGCCGCCACCGCCGCCGCCCGGGAGCACGGTTTTCATGCGGTCCTGGGTCTTTTTCAGCAGCTCTTCGAGATCCGGCGGATTACCGCCGCCGCCGCCCCGGTTCGGGCCACCGCCCCAGGGGCCGTTGTTGTTACCGCCGCCGCCGCCGCCCCAAGGGCCGCCATTGTTTCCGCCACCCTTCCAGGGGCCGCCGCCACCTGACTGATTGCTCCAAGGCATCAAGACTTCCTTCTGTGAACTCCGGCATCAACCGCCGGACATGGGCATTCACCCGTTCTGACTCACCGTTGGTTATAGGGAGGTTACTGGACGCTTTCAATGCGAAGCCCGGCATAGTCTCCGTATAAACCCACGTGTTTTCCCGTGCCGCAGGTGGTGGGCAATTGTGGCCGTGTCAAGTTCACGACGCCGAAAGATTTCCGCGCAGGGTTAATTGCCCGTCCCGCACCGGCGGGTCATGTCGACATGCGGAATACCATCTTCGAGATATTCCTGCGAAACGGTGTTGAAGCCCAGTGACCGGTAGAAGCTTTCCAGATGGGCCTGCGCTGACAGATCGATCACGCCATCGGGCAGCATTTCCTCGACCTTGGCGATACCGGCCAGCATGAGTTTCCGGCCAAGTCCCGTCCCACGCGCGGGCGGCGCAATCACCACCCGTCCGATCCGGGCCTTGCCGGCCTGCGGATTTTCAGTGATCCGCACAGTCCCGACCAGAACACCCGATGCCGTATCGCGCACAAGCAGATGCAGGGCCTCGGGATCCTTGCCGTCGATATCCTGGTAGAGCGACGTTTGCTCAATGACGAAAACGTCCTGACGCAATTTGAGAAGATCATGCACATCGAGCGGCGTCATTTGCTGAAGCCGGTACCATTGTGCCGATTGGGAAGTGTCGAATTCCATTCTGATACTCAGTTTTCGCCCGATATGCGGCGATAGGTCACGAAGCTGAAGGCGGCACTGTCTTTCTCCGTGCGCTCTCCCGCCACCCGGTTCACCTCTTCCCAGACGTCCGGGTCAATGAAAGGGAAGCGCGTGTCGCCATCCGGTTCCGCATCGACTTCCGTTATTTCCAGACGGGAAGCCCCGCCGATGGCCTGTCCATAGATCTGGCCGCCACCGATACAGAAGATCTCGCCAACCTCGAGGTGGCCGGCAAGCTTTTCGGCCTTTTCAAGCGCCATCGGCCAGGACGTCGCGGTATCAACGCCATCGGCTGCATAATCCGGATCGCGCGAGATCACCACGTGCGGACGTCCCGGCAGGGGCCGGCCGCCGAAGGAGAGGAACGTCTTGCGCCCCATGATCACCGGCTTTCCAAGGGTCAGGCGCTTGAAATACTTCATATCGGACGACAGACGCCAGGGCATGTCGTTGTCCGCACCGATGACGCCGTTGCGGGCCACGGCGGCGATAAGCACCAGTTCAGGCAAGTGGGCCTCCGAATCCCGTTTCCTTTTCCAAGTGCGCCTACTAGCATAATTTTGGGCTGCACAGAGGTTTTTGAGCGCGGTTGTTGGACGGCCTGTCGGATTTCCCGATCCGTGCGCGTCCTTGGCAGGGAACCCCACAGGACAGGACAATCCATATGTCAGACTTGATGGAAACCGTGTTGATCGAACGCACCCGGGCCCTGATCCCGGAAACGAATGTCGAACAGAAGAAGATGTTCGGTTCGACCTGCTTCATGGTCAACGGAAACATGCTCGTGTGCGCATCCAAACGCGGATTGATGGCGCGCGTTGGCAAGGAGCAGGAGGCCAGGGCCCTGGCCAGGCCTCATGCCGCTCCCTGCCGGCCGGCAGGGCGGCCGATGCCCGGTTTCATAAGGGTCGAGCCGGAGGGAATTGAAACCGACATAGATCTCAAGATCTGGGTCGACATGGCACGCGCCTATGTCTGCTCTTTGCCCGCCAAGACGCAGAAACCGAAAAGGAAACCGGCCGGGAGGACCGCCTGATGACCTCGCCCGGTTTTTCGGCCGAAACATTCGCGTTTCTCGCAAATCTGAAGGCAAACAATTCGAAGGAATGGT
>JBCDEN010000788.1:0-2068 GCA_039179715.1 Pseudomonadota bacterium | reverse complement strand
CGTCATGACCGCCTGAAAAACCGTAATCTGGGTCAGGTTCATCCGGCTACCTATAAAGAATTTTTTGGAAAACAAAAGATATTGGAATTAGCGATTATTTTATTAAGCGGTAGCGTGGTGGGCACAGTTGGGATCAATGTCTGGCAAATGGGAGACAAATGTGAAGCTTCTGACAAAACTGACCGCGGCCACGCTTGCCACCGTTCTGGTGGCCGGTACGGCGTACGCGCAAAATCCGACATTCTTCCGGATCGGCACCGGTTCAGCCGGAGGAACCTATTTCCCGATCGGCGGGACAATCGCCAATGGCATATCGGCGCCTCCCGGCGCGAGACCCTGCGACAAAGGCGGACAATGCGGTGTGCCGGGCCTGATCGCAATCGCCCAGTCGACCACCGCCTCGGTGTTCAACAACACGGCCGTGCAAAACGGTGAACTCGAAGCCGGTCTCGCTGCGGCCGATGTCACGCGGTCCATGTATCTCGGCGAGGGCAAATTCGACGGGAAGCCGCATCCGAAACTGCGGATCGTGGCAAACCTGTTCCCGGAAGACCTGCATCTGGTATTGCCGAAAGGATCTTCCATCGAGAGCCTGGCGGATCTTGAAGGAAAGCGTGTCGGCATCGCCCAGGCAGGTTCGGGTACGCAGGTTGCCGTTCTGCAGATGCTGGAAGCCTGGGGCGTCACCCGGGACAACATGCAGGAGGCAGAGCTCAATAACAGCCAGTCGGCCGAGCGTCTCGCCGACGGTCAACTCGACGCCTATTTCTATGCAGCCGGCTGGCCGGTTTCTGCGATGGTGCAGCTTTCGACCACCAAGGGCATGGAGCTTCACAGCTTCACCGAAGAGGACATGGCCAAGATCAACGAGATCATTCCGGCCTACATCCCGTCCGTCATTCCGGCAGGCGTCTATGAAGGCATCGACTACGACGCCAAGACACCGGCGGTCTCGGCCTTGCTGGTCGTCTCCTCCGACCTTTCGGAAGAGCTGGTTCACGGCATCACCGCGGCGCTGTGGAACGACAACACCCGCAAACTGCTCGATAACGGGCACGCCAAAGGCAAGCTGATCACGCCGGACACGGCGCTTGCCGGAATCGAGGCGCTCGGCGTTCCCCTGCATCCGGGTGCGGAAAAGTTCTACAAGGAAGCAGGCCTGCTCAAATAGTCCTGAGCAACCCTAAAAAGGGCGGCGCGCACCAAAACGCGCCGCCCATTCCTCACCGAACCGCCTCACCCGATCCGGAGGAAGCGCAATGAGCGATCCGTCGAACGAGCCCGTGCGCGAACTTTCCGAAGAAGAACTGGCCGAAATCGAGAAGAAGTACGATGAAGGCGCGGCAACCCGATCCGTCGCACCCCGCTTCGGCACCTTCCTCCGCTATGTTGCGCTGACCTTCGCTGTCTATCACTATCTGACCGCAGGCTTTGCGCTGCCGCCGGATTACTGGCACATGGGCTGGCATCTGTCGGGATTGTTCATCCTGATCTATGCGTTCTACCCCATCGTCAAGACGAAGACCGCCTTCGACCTGAAGTCCGGTGCCTTGCGGTTTGGCGGCGTGCCGTTGTTCGACATCCTCCTGATGGTGCTCGGCTCTGCCGCGTCGCTCTATGTCGGCGTCGCCTGGCACGGTATCGCCTGGCTCGGCATCGACGAGATGACGTTCCGGATGGGCAATCCGAACGGGTATGACCTCTTGTTCGGCGGGATCCTGATCGTGCTGGTGCTGGATATCGCGCGCCGCACGCTTGGATGGATCCTGCCCCTGATCATCTGCGTCTTTATCTCGTACGCGCTGTTCGGACCCTATTTCCCGGGCATCCTCCAGCATCCCGGCGTGAAGTTTAATACCTTCGTGTCCTCGATGTACTTTCCGCAGGAAGGCATTTTCGGCGTCACGCTCTGGGTGGTTTCGACCATCGTCTTTCACTTCGTCCTGTTTGGCGTGATCGCGCAGCGGACGGGACTGGGACAGCTGTTTATCGACAATGCGACGATTCTGGCGGGACGCTATACCGGCGGTCCCGCCAAGGTCTCGGTTGTCTCTTCGGCCTTTTTCGG
>JBCDEN010000394.1:0-4660 GCA_039179715.1 Pseudomonadota bacterium | reverse complement strand
CGCTTCTTCAGGGACAAAGCGGGGCTGTTTCGAAGTACCAATGGCTGCACACATTTACGCAGTCATCCCCGACTTGATCGGGGATGACCTGGGTGTGAGAAACCGCGCTGAGGGCGCGGCTTCAAGCGCTCATTTTCACCCGTTCGGGAAAGGCGTCAGCGATGGCCTTTCGGTTGGGCTGCAGGACGCCGCGTTCGGTGATCAGGCCGGTGACCAGCCGGGCCGGAGTGACGTCGAAGGCCGGGTTGCCGACGTCGGACCCCTCGGCAACGATGTTGATCGTCTGGATATCGCCGCGGTCCGTGCGTCCGGTCATCTTGCTGACTTCCGTTCCGGCTCTTTCCTCGATCGGAATTTCCCTGACACCGTCGGACAAGGCGAAGTCGATGGTCGGTGAGGGCAGGGCGACATAGAAGGGAATGTCATTGTCCCGGGCAGCAAGGGCCTTCAGATAGGTGCCGATCTTGTTGCAGACGTCACCGCTCGCCGTGGTCCGGTCCGTTCCGGTGATCACCATGTCCACCTGGCCGTGCTGCATCAGGTGCCCGCCGGCATTGTCGACGATCACGGTGTGCGGCACGCCGTGGTGGCCGAGTTCCCAGGCCGTCAGAAAGGCACCCTGGTTCCGGGGGCGGGTTTCGTCCACCCACACGTGAACGGGAATGCCGCCGTCATGAGCCATGTAGATCGGCGCGGTTGCCGTTCCCCAGTCGACGGTTGCCAGCCAGCCGGCGTTGCAATGGGTGAGGATGTTGACCGGTTCACCCTTGCGTTTGGTCTCGGAAATCGCGGCGATCAGCTCCATGCCGTGCATGCCGATGGCCATGTTGATGCCGATGTCCTCGTCGCAGATCTCGTTGGCGAGGGTAAAGGCAGCCACGGCGCGCAGGGCGGGGGCGACCTGGATGAGGCTCTTGCGGGCGCGGTCCAGCGCCCAGTGCAGGTTGACCGCCGTCGGACGGGTTTCAAGAAGGGCAGAGCAGGCGTTGTGCAGGGCTTCGTCCGAGGAGTCCGCCCGCATTGCCAGGGCAACGCCATAGGCGGCTGTCGCCCCGATCAGCGGCGCGCCGCGAACCTGCATCACGCGGATGGCGTGGGCCGCGTCTTCCATGGTGTGCAGCTTGATGATTTCAAAAGCATAGGGAAACTTCGTCTGATCTATGATTTCAACGCTGCTTCCGTCCTGCGCGAGCCAGATCGTACGGTATTTCTTGCCATCAACATTCATGATGCAGTCTCCCCGGTGCAGGTGGACGACGAACCTACTAGCTTTGCATAACCCATGATTTGGAGTGAGGCCAGCGCCGGCTTGCTGGCGTTACGGTTAATTTTCCCCTAAACTTTGTTAACCATTTTCGGATCATTGCCGGTGGACAGGCGGCAGGTGAGGGCGGAGCGCGGTTCTGCCCCCGCGCGAGTCGGTTAAGACTTGAGATCACAGACGGCAGAAGAACGGAGCCAGGCGCCTTATGTCTGAAATGCAGGATAACGTTGTTCCTCACACGCGCATTCGCTCCTTGCGCGATGCCATCCGCAAGGTGCAACTGGGCGAAGTCGAGAGATCGGACGTGGTTGTCGAGTTGCAGGATACGGAACGGGCGCGCCTCGATATGCTCGCCGACGAATTGAAAGACGTCTTCAAGGAAATTCCGGAAGACGACGACCAGTTTTCGCTGCAGATCATATCCGGATCGACGCCGCGTCTGTGGATCGATGCCACCAGCCATGTGGCCGTCGGAGGGGACCGCAAGACCTATCGCTTCTTGAAAGATACGCGCCTTGGCCGCGTCGTCATTCTGGAAACGGCCAATATCGACGACATGGCCGATTGCCTGACCGAATACATCGCCGAGCGTGTGATCGAGCGGGAAAAGGCGCTGGAAGGCGACTGGCTTAACAACCGCCTTAAGGAAGTTGCCGACGACTCCAAGATTGTCCGGGTGCGGGAGAGCAAAACCTCCTGGCTCGCGGTTGCCGGTGCGTTCGGCATCGGCATCGCAGCAGGCGTGGTCGGCCTCATTGCCTTCGCCTGGTTCGCCAATCCGATTTGATGCGATTTCGGTTGGCAGCAGAAACGCAGGCATGAGCGACGAACCAACAGAAACGCTTCAGATCTGCCGGACCCGGATGACTATGAAGCCGTAAAGCTGCTTGCCCGGTCGTTTAACGGATATATCCATTTCGGATCGTTCAAGCGTGTAAGCGAAGAAGAAAAAAGCGAAACGCCGGGAGACAATTGTCGACCTTCGAAATGAGTTGTTTATGGCTTACCGAGCTGGCAATCACACAGGCGATCACAATATAACGCTCAAGGTCTATTCCGCTTTGCATCCGCACTTCAAGCGTTTGCTTGAAGACACCTGACAAGACGCAGCGCCAAGCGTGTGAGTGCGCGGCAATGCGTTGATGACGAAAGGCTGGAAGAACCGGTCATTCCGGACAAGTGCAGCGCCAGCTGCGCGCCGATCCGGAAACCAGATGTATGTCGCGCCGAAGGCGTGGCTTATTCCGGTCGCACAGACAAGAGTGTCCGCTTCGCTTGACCTAGATGTCTGGGCCCCAGATCAGCGTTCGACATCGCCTCACTTGTCTGGAATGACGGTGGGGGGAATGTCACGCCCGACACCGACGGTCCACTTGGGCTCATTCCGTCTCATGAAGGCAGTGCGCCGTTAGTAACCTGTCCCATCCGGAGAGCGGACTTTCGCTTCGACCCGGGCGGCCCATCCTTCGGGACGGACCTGACGGTCCTCCTCAGGATGAAGTTTTTACCTTTCGCCCTTCTTCGTCCAGCTTTGCGATGACGCGAGTGAAAAATGTGCGATCGGCCGTAAGCTTCACTGCTTCAATCAGCTTTTGGACTGCCGATGTCCCTCTGCGCAAGCAGTCTCACCGGTGCATCCGGGGCGTCGAAACCGTGTTCTTCCATGTGGCAGCTCCAGCCGACATTGGTCTTTTCAATCCTGAAGAGGTTGTAGCGCGCGGCCGGGTGGCGTCCACCCGGTGCGCTCGTTGCCGAGGGCACGCCGACAACCGGAACGGGGCCTGTGGGGCCGTCGATCTCTTCGAAACTGTCGATATGCGTGTGTCCGTGGAGGATGAGTTCCGCGCCCGCGTGTTTGATGGCGGCGCGCACGCGCGAGGCGTCCGACAGCCGCTTGTGCCACCTTGTTGCATGTTTGAACGGAGGATGGTGCAGCATCACGACCCGGAAATAGCCTTCCTTTCCGAGTTTTTCCAGAATGTCCCGCAAGCGTCTTGCCTGTTCGGCGCCGATCCTGCCGGTTGCGAACCACGGTGCCGTGGCACGTCCGGTCGTCACGCCAACCAGAGCAATGTTCTCGCGGATGCGCACATAGGGGAAAGTCGCTTCCACGCGCCTGTTTTCCGGTGGTTTGGCAGCGGCATCGTCAGAACACATATAGGCCCACCAGGCCGCCCGTGCCTTGTAGACGGCACCTGGAACATAAGCGTCATGGTTTCCGGGAACGACGGAGACGTTGTCCGGCTCCCCGATCTCCTCTAGCCAGTCGCGTGCGCCGGTGATTTCAAGGGGCAGGGCGATGTTCACCAGGTCGCCAGTGACAGCGATATGGTCGGGAGACTTTGCCTTCATATCCTCGACAAGCCGGTCGAGATAGCTTGTGCCCATGATCTTGGAACGGTGCCGCTGCCAGTTTAGGTATCCCAGAATGCGCTTTGAAACCAGCTGGATAAGCTTGGGATCGGGCAGGGGACCAAGATGGGGATCGGAGATATGCGCAAGCGTGAACATGGGGGCGCATCTTCAAAGCAAAAAGCGCCGCGTCAAGAAAATAACGCGGCGCTCCGATTGCTGAGCATATGTTTTTTCCGGACGGGTCTTCATACCCGACCAGACGTTACCTGACCGCAGCGGGCCTTGCAGTCTTGCCCGTGGACGCCGTTGCGGTGCGCGTTGTCTCGCGCAGCGTCGCGTTCACGACATTTACAAATCCGAGCATCTTGCTGCCTCCGCAGTCTTGTCCGAAGCTTAGTTGCTCGGGAACGTGGTCAGGGCCGCAACAACGCGCGGGTTGCTGAGGTCAAGAGCCGGTTTCCACTGGTAGTGGTTCTGGCGGGTGCGGCGTTTGCCGAAAATTGCGTTCAACATTGTCTGTTCCTTCGTAAGGTCACGGCAGCCTCACCTGCCTTCGAATTCATCACTGTGCACGGTATATAGGCATTCCGCTCACCCGGGAGGAGAGCTATTCCCGCGTACCAGCCCTGCAGCGGTTGCATGGGTCAATTGTGTTTACCTTTGGAGGACGGGGGTGCAAGCTGCCGGAATGTTGAAGCTGTTGTCCTTCCTGCCGAGCGGTGTGACCAAGCGCATCGTCCAGAGTGCTGTCCTTATCAGAAACCCCTACATTCTCGGCGTAAGGGTGATCGTCGAAGACGCAGGCAGACAGGTGCTGCTGGTCCGCCACACCTATCTGGACGGATGGTATCTGCCGGGCGGAGCAGTCGACCGGGGCGAAACGCTGGAACAGGCGGCACACCGCGAGGTGCAGGAAGAGGCCGGGATCGAGGCGCAAAGCGCTGCGCGCCTCATTGGCATGTATCTCAACCGGGAGGCAACAGGCCGCGACCATGTCGGCCTGTTTCACTTAAGCGCATGGACAGAAGGTGCGGCCTATCT
>JBCDEN010000475.1:0-3958 GCA_039179715.1 Pseudomonadota bacterium | reverse complement strand
TCGCGGACCGGCAGGCTGTGTCCGGTCGGCGCGCCGCGCAGCTGCGGATCGGTGGAGAAGGAATATTGCGTCTTGGCCATGCAGACCGGCAGGTCGCCGAAGCCGTCTGCCTCCCAGCGCTTGAGCTGGTCGCGCACGGACTTGTCGGCAAGCACCTCGTCGGCCCGGTAGATCCGCTTGGCGATCGTCTCGATCTTCTCGAACAGCGACAGGCCGTCTTCGTAAAGTGGTGCGAACTGTGCGGCGCCGCTTTCCGCAAGCTCGGAAACGCGTGTTGCCAGCTCCTCGGTTCCGGCGGAGCCGTTCGCCCAGTGGGTTGCCAGGATCGCGTCGACACCGAGTTCCGAGCAGTAGTCCCTGACCGCCTGAACTTCGGCTTCCGTGTCCGCGGTGAAATGGTTGATCGCGACAACGGCGGGCACGCCGAACTGCTTGACGTTCTCGATGTGCCGGCCGAGGTTGGCGCAGCCCTTCGCGACGGCGTCGACATTCTCGGTGCCAAGGTCATCCTTGGCAATGCCACCGTTCATTTTCAGCGCCTTGATGGTCGCGACAATGACGACCGCATCCGGCGAGAGGCCAGCCTTGCGGCACTTGATGTCGAAGAATTTCTCAGCGCCCAGATCCGCACCGAAACCGGCTTCGGTGACGACATAGTCGGCGAGTTTCAGAGCCGTTTGCGTTGCGACGACGGAGTTGCAGCCATGCGCGATGTTCGCGAACGGGCCGCCGTGAATGAAGGCCGGGTTGTTTTCCAGCGTCTGAACCAGGTTCGGCTGGAGCGCTTCCTTGAGCAGAACCGTCATGGCACCATCTGCCTCGATGTCGCGCGCATAGATCGGCGTCCGGTCGCGGCGATAGGCAACGATGATGTCGCCGAGGCGCTTCTGCAGGTCTTCAAGGTCGGTGGCAAGGCAGAGGATTGCCATGATCTCCGAGGCAACCGTGATGTCAAAACCGCCTTCGCGCGGAAACCCGTTGGCGACGCCGCCCAAAGAGCAGACGATGGAGCGCAGGGCGCGGTCGTTCATGTCCAGGACACGGCGCCAGGTGACGCGGCGTGTGTCGATCTCAAGCTCGTTGCCCCAGTAGATGTGGTTCTCGATCAGGGCCGACAGGAGATTATGCGCGGAGGTGATGGCGTGGAAATCGCCGGTGAAGTGCAGGTTGATGTCTTCCATCGGCACGACCTGGGCATAACCGCCGCCCGCCGCGCCGCCTTTCATGCCGAAGCAGGGGCCGAGTGACGGCTCACGCAGGCAGATCATCGCGTTCTTGCCGATCTTGTTGAGGCCATCGCCGAGACCGACCGTCGTCGTGGTCTTGCCTTCGCCGGCAGGCGTCGGGTTGATCGCGGTGACAAGGATCAGTTTGCCGTTTTCGCGCTCTCCCAGTCCTTCGATGTAGTCGGCCGAGACCTTGGCCTTCGTCCGGCCGTAGGGCAGGAGGGCCTCGTCCGGAATGTTGAGGCGCTCACCGATCTCCTGGATCGGCTTCATGCTGGCTGCACGGGCAATTTCGATATCGCTAGCCATTGATAAACTCCGCGGCGTGTCCTTGAAAACTCGATCTGGTCAGGCGGGACGGGCCGCTGACAGTGCCCGGAACGCTATGTGAGAGGGCAGTGCAGCATCTGTTCCGTTTGCGACAGGATGCACTTTGGAAACGACGATGGGTCATGGGCGCAGCGCAAGTCGCTCAGAAACGCTTCATTTCGCAAGCACATGCCGCAAAAGAGCAATTGCAAAGGCGCGCGAAACGGATTTTATTTCCGCTATGACAGATTCCGATATTCTCTCCCGGCTTCCTGAGCGCCTGAAACAGGCGCGCCGCGCACAGGGCCTTTCGCTGGAGGCGGTCGAAAAGATCTCCGGTGTGTCAAGATCGATGGTCAGCCAGATCGAGCGCGGCGAGTCGAACCCGACGGTTGCGACACTTCTCAATCTGACAAGGGCGCTGAACGTCGACTTTGCAGGCCTCCTGGGAGAGGAAGTTGCCGAGGACAGGGTGGAAATCCTGCACGAGCATCAGACCCCCGCGCTCGACCGGGCCGGCGACGGCTGCAAGATCCGCATCCTGTCCGCTCCGCAGGATGCCGGCAAGCTCGAGGTCTATGAACTCGTCTTCAGGGAAGGCGGCAAGCTTGACAGCAAGCCGCATGCGCGCGGGACCCGCGAGCAGCTGATCGCTCAGGAGGGGCGGCTGGCTGTAACTTCGGGTGTTGCCAGGGGAACGATCGAAACCGGCGACACGGCCCGCTACGCCGCCGATGTCCCGCACACGATCGAATGCATTGATGGCCCCGCTCGAGCGATCCTCATGGTGGTGAAGTTTTAGAACTCCCAAGAAAGGGGTTCAAAAATCCGCTATACTGGATACATCCGCTTTCATTCACCGCGTATTTCCGATATAGTGGACAAAATGACCGCTTTATCGGAGCTTCGTCGTGAGCAACGCCTTCCTGTCCCACATCGCCGGCATCCTGGAAGAGATCGAGGCCGAGGGCCTTTACAAGAAGGAGCGCGAGATTTCGTCGCCGCAGGGCGGTGTGATCGAGGTCAACGGGCGCGAGGTCATCAACCTTTGCGCCAACAACTATCTCGGACTTGCCAATCATCCGGCGCTTGAGGAAGCAGCGCGCCGGGCATTGGAGCCGAGGGGCTACGGCATGGCGTCCGTGCGTTTCATCTGCGGAACGCAGGACATTCACCGCCAGCTGGAACAGCGTCTGGCACAGTTTCTGGGCAAGGACGATTCTATCCTGTTCGCCGCGTGTTTTGATGCCAATGGCGGCTTGTTCGAGCCGCTTCTGGGTCCGGAGGACGCGATCATATCGGATGCGCTCAATCACGCCTCGATCATCGACGGCATCCGGCTCTGCAAGGCCAAGCGCTACCGCTATGCGAATTCCGATATGACGGATCTGGAAGCCAAGCTGACCGAAGCGCGTGCGGATGGTGCCCGTCATGTCATGATCGCCACCGATGGCGTCTTTTCCATGGACGGGTACCTGGCGAACCTGCCCGAGATCACGGAGCTGGCAAGGCAGTACGATGCGATCGTCATGGTCGATGACTGCCACGCCACCGGTTTCATGGGGCCGAAGGGCGAGGGAACGCCGGCGCATTTCGGTGTCGACGTGGACATCCTCACAGGAACGCTTGGCAAGGCGCTGGGCGGCGGCATCGGCGGCTACATCGCCGGGCCGCAGCCCGTGATTGACCTGCTGCGCCAGCGCGCACGTCCCTACCTCTTTTCCAACTCCTTGCCGCCAGCTGTCGTCATGAGCGGGCTTGAAGCCATTCGGCTCGTGGAAGAGGGTGACGATCTGAGGCGCCACCTGTTCGACAATGCGGATTATTGGCGCTCCGGCCTGGAGGCACTCGGGTTCGAGCTTCTTGCCGGCGAGCACCCGATCATTCCCGTCATGCTGGGGGACGCGAAACTGGCACAGGAAATGGCTTCGAAACTGTTTGAAGAAGGCGTCTACGTCGCCGGGTTCTTCTTTCCCGTCGTGCCGCGCGGTCAGGCGCGCATCCGCACGCAGATGAATGCCGCGCTCACCCATGAGCAGCTCGACCGGGCGCTTTCGGCCTTTGAACGGGCGGGCAAGGCGACGGGGGTCCTGTCATGAGCAGCAACCAGATGAAGGCGCTCGCCAAGCTGGAGCCGCGTGAAGGCCTCTGGATGACCCGTTCACCCGTGCCGGACATCGGGCCGGACGACGTTCTCATCAAGATCCACAAGACCGGCATTTGCGGAACCGACATCCACATCTGGAACTGGGATGACTGGGCGGCAAAAACCGTTCCCGTTCCGATGATCACCGGACATGAATTTGCCGGAGAGATTGTCGAACTCGGAAAAAACGTTACGGAATTTGAAATTGGTCAACGCTGTTCCGGCGAGGGGCACCTGATCGGCAAACAGTCCCGCCAGTCGCGGGCGGGCAAGTTTC
>JBCDEN010000763.1:0-2192 GCA_039179715.1 Pseudomonadota bacterium | reverse complement strand
GCGGGCGCCAACATCACCGAAGACATCAAGGACCAGCCCTGGCGCATGCGCGAGTTTGAAACGCGCGATCCGGACGGAAACGTGCTCCTCTTCGGCGAACATCTCGACCGTGTCGACATGCGTGACAAACCGGGGCACCGGCACCTGTGGGACAGCTTCTGGTATCACGGGATTTTTCACCCGCATGATCATGGTAATTCGAACGACCGGACAGAAAGTTGACGCAAAGTCCACCGGGAACTGCCTAGCGAAAAACAACAATATGTGACGTGGTCGCTTGTCGCCGCGCCCAAAGATTGGCTAACGTCAATTCCGTTGTCGTGGAGACCTGTAAATGACAGGAGCCAGTTGATGTGGGATTTTGATTTTTCCCGTGCCGTCGGACTGATGGTGCGGACGTTTCCTTATTTGATTTTCAGAGTGATCGTTTATGGCGGCATTGCCGTTGCCTATGTCGTCGTTACCGGATTTGGCGCGGGTGTCGGATACGGCGTCGGCTGGTTCGGCGGACCGGATTCGCAGGCCGGATTTGCCTTCTGGGGCGGCCTGATCGGGTTCGGCCTGACGGCGACCGTGATTTATTTCCTGCGCGAATATCTTCTCTACACCGTGAAGGCCGGGCACATCGCGGTTCTGGTCGAGCTGATGGACGGCAAGGATCTGCCCGACGGACAAGGCCAGGTCGCCTATGGCGCAAGCGTGGTCAAGGAACGGTTCGTCCAGTCAAGCGCCCTTTTCGGGCTCGACCAGCTGGTCAAGGGCGTGATCCGTGCGATCAGCGGTTTTGTCGAAGGCATAGCGTCGATCTTGCCGATACCGGGCCTTAACGGCCTCGTCTCCCTGTTCAGGGCCTTCATGAAGGTGGCCGTCGGCTTTGTCGATGAAGTCATTCTTGCCCACGCCATTCGCACGCGCTCAGACAATGCCTGGGCCTCGGCACGCGAAGCACTGGTTCTTTACGGGCAGAACTACCAGGCGATGCTGAAGAACGCCGCCTTCATCGCGCTTTTCACCTATATCATTGCCATCCTGGTGTTCCTGTTCATGCTCGCGCCTGCCGCCGGCCTGGTCTACCTGATGCCGGGATCCTGGAGCGCGGGCGGTCTCGTCTTCGCGATCATCTTCGCTTGGGCGGTCAAGGCCGCGGTTCTGGAGCCGCTTGCCATCACGCTGATGATGCAGGTGTTCTTCAAGGTCACGGATGGCCAGACCCCGAACCCGGAATGGGATGCAAAGCTGTCCCAGATGTCCGACAAGTTCGTCGAGATCAAGGACAAGGCATTCGAAGGGTCCCGGACGGGAGACGCCACAGCGCCCGCTGAATGACCTCCGTTCAGAAATAGACGCCCGGCGAGGATCCGGTTTCAAAGACGGTATATTTCAAAGGATTGCCCATGAACACGCTGAAGACACATGCCGGGTTTGCCGCCATGATCCTTGCCGGGCTTTCGCAGCCTGTCCTTGCCGATGATTGCAGTGACCGATTTACGCAGATCTACATGCAGCTCGACCAGGGCGTTCCGACGAAAACGATCGCCACAACCCGGTTCAAAGGAGCACCGGCAACAGTGAACGACTTTCTCTATCTCGCCCAAGACCACCACATGACGGTTCCGACCGATCCGGTCGGGCCTTGGGTGCTGACCTACCAGAACGTCATGTACCAGTCGGCGGATGAGGGAAAGAGCTGGGCCAAGGTGCGCGATCTTGACAGCGCCCGGAACGCGGAAGGGGCTATCGCGGCAAAAAAGACCAATGCAGAAACCATCCGGAACGCCGAGTGCGGCGAAGACACCATCGACGGCGTCGCCCTGGAACGGGTTGCCGCCGAGCTGACCGTCAGCCAGGGCATGGTTACGGAAAACCGCTATACCTACTGGCTTTCGCGCGATGACGGCTTCATCGTCAAGGCCGTCTACGAGACAAAGGCTCCGAATTTCGAGATGGTGACCAGCCAGACGATCGAGCCGGCACCGGAGCTTTCTCTTCCCAAGCCGCAATAGGCGAAAAGCGGGCGCTGATTAACCGCGTCCGCTAGAGCATTTTCCGATCAATTAGGATCAATTGACCGAGGCCCTTTTTCGCGCTGGCGAGGCGGTTCGCCGGCCGTGGTGTTTCCCACCACAAGGGTGGACCAACGACGCCAGAGCGAAAAAGGACCCGGCCAATCTTGATGGTTCTCGCTTGAATGC
>JBCDEN010000737.1:0-2309 GCA_039179715.1 Pseudomonadota bacterium | reverse complement strand
GAGCGAATGAGCCACCAGAACGACCGGACGCTCAGATTTTTCGACCTCGCGCACCAGCGTGTCGAGCCAGTCCTTTTTGGTCGGGGCTTGAAGCTCTGCCTGCTTGACGACGCGCGCCGTCGCCATCTTGTCGCGCCAGCGCAACAGCCAGTGGCCCGGCAACGTCTTGCCGTATCCCGGAATAATTAGGATGTCCGTCTCTGAAATCTTCATCGCCAAGTCCCGGTGTTCGTTCCTGTCAGGATAGAGGGCCGTAAAAGCCGTGTTTCAGCGCGCGTGCCCAGCCGGGCCGGCCATTCTTTTCCGCCTCGCGGCTGGCCGCGTCCCAGTCATAGCTGAGGATTCGTTCCTGAAAATTCCAGTCCCTGCCGGCCTTTGTCATCACCGCGTAGCGCGCATGCGGACTGCCGACCTCCATCTTGTGCCGGTGCGGATGGTCGTCTTCATAAGAGGGAAGACCGACGCTGCCGGGGTTCAGGATCGTCTGGCCTGTCGCGTTCAGATGAATGAGCCTGGGAATATGGGTGTGACCGCAGCAAATCACGGGTGCGGCCTCGGTGCTGATCTCCGCAAGCAGCGTGTCTTCATCCGGAAGATGCCCCTTCGGGCCCTCGACCTTCTCGGTGAGGTATCTGTTGTCGTCGTCCGGTGTGCCGTGGCAAAGGAAAATGTCGTCGCCGAGGCGGATCGTTGCTCGCGTCGTCTTGAGCCAGTCCAGGTTCTCGCTGCTCAGGCGCTCAGCGGCAAAGGCGTCTGTCAGTCCCATTTTCTCAAATGGATCTTCAAGCAGGAAGCGGTCATGATTGCCGCGCACGGTCGGCCAGTCTTTTTCCCGCAGAAGTGTCGCCGTCTCATCGGGCCAGAGCGGACCGGAAACGCAATCGCCCAGATTGACGATCATGTCCGGGCTCTCGTGCCTCAGATCCTCAAGGACGGCTTCCAGGGCCAGCAGATTGCCGTGGATGTCGGAAATGACTGCAATTTTCATGAACAGCTCCGGCAAAGGGACATCAGAAGTCGGTCATTTTCAAAAATGCCGCCCCGGTCTTGAACCGGGGCCTCATTTCAAACACCGTCAAAGGTCCCGGATCAAGTCCGGGACGGCAACGCAGCCGGACAAAATTGCGACTCAGCTTTCCCCGAAGACGCGTTTGAAGATCACGTCGACATTTTTGGTGTGATAGCCCAGATCGAAGCGGTCGCGGATTTCGTCTTCGGAGAGGTAGTTGCGCACATCGGCATCGTTCAGCAGTTCGCTCAGGAAGTCGACCGAGGCCGCGCCCGCGACCTGGTAGCTGTCCCACACCTTCATTGCGTTGCGCTGGACCAGGCGGTAGGCGTCTTCTCGCGAGGAACCGGCCTGTGTCAGCGCAAGCAGGATGCGCTGGGAGTGTACCAGCCCGCCAAGCCGGTCCATGTTGCCGATCATGCGCTCCGGATAGACCATCAGCTTGTCGATGACGCCGGTCAGGCGGGCGAGGGCGAAGTCGAGCGTGACGGTCGCATCCGGGCCGATCATGCGTTCCACGGATGAATGCGAGATATCGCGTTCGTGCCAGAGGGCAACGTTTTCCATCGCCGGGATTGCATAGCCGCGCACCAGGCGGGCAAGTCCGGTCAGGTTCTCCGTCAGCACGGGATTGCGCTTGTGCGGCATGGCCGAGGAGCCTTTCTGCCCCTTGGAGAAAAACTCCTCCGCCTCCAGCACTTCCGTGCGCTGCAGGTGCCTGACTTCCGTCGCAACACGTTCGATGGACGAGGCGATGACGCCGAGCGTTGCGAAATACATGGCGTGGCGGTCGCGCGGGATGACCTGGGTCGAGACCGGCTCTGCAGTCAGGCCCATCGCCTTGGCAACATGTTCTTCCACGCGCGGGTCGATATTGGCGAATGTGCCGACAGCCCCAGAAATGGCGCATGTCGCCACTTCTTCACGAGCCGCCAGGAGGCGCGTCTTGCAGCGGTCGAACTCCGCATAGGCCTCGGCCATTTTCAGGCCGAATGTGACGGGTTCTGCGTGAATGCCGTGGGACCGGCCGATGCAGACCGTGTCCTTGTGCTCCATCGCCCGGCGCTTGAGCGCATCGAGCAGGGCGTCGAGATCGGCAAGCAGCAGATCGGTCGCCTTGACAAGCTGCACGTTGAAACAGGTGTCCAGAACATCGGAAGAGGTCATGCCCTGGTGAACGAAACGGGCATCCGGGCCGACGATTTCCGCCAGATGCGTCAGAAAGGCGATGACATCGTGCTTGGTCTCGCGCTCGATCTCGTCGATACGGTCGATATCGAATGTGGCGTTGCCGCCCTTT
>JBCDEN010000153.1:0-7696 GCA_039179715.1 Pseudomonadota bacterium | reverse complement strand
TCGAAGTCCAGCCGCCGCGACATTGTCGCGCTTTCGATCTTCAGCCCCGAGCTGACGCCAGTTTATCCGCCGGAGGCAACACCGGTTGCCTTGAAGACGGCTGAAGGCCAGGTCATTGACGCGGGCAAAATCGCTGCCGGACAGCATGACGGGATCGAGCTCGGACCCGACAGGCGCTTGGTCGTCGGCGTCCTGCGCCCCTGGATCTCCGACGGGCAATTGCTTGGCTACCTGAAACTGACAACCGACATCGAGCGTTCGCTGGCGCTCGCAAGCGCGGCGGTCGACGCCCAGATCGTGAAGACAAGCCTGCAGCCGGGCCGCACCAAATACAGTGCCGACAGGACGATCCATCGCGTGCTCGGGAGCTCCTTGCCGGACGGGTTCGATCTGGATCTGTTTTCCTACGGCGGACGCGGAGCCGGCGTTCAGCCCCTGTCCGTTCAAGACGGCAGGATCTACATGGTTCGCGACCTGCCCCTCGCCGTTTCCCGCGGCGACCAGGAATACACACTGCTGATCATCAACGATGTCACCCGGAACATCTGGGCGTTTCTAAGGGGCATTCTTGTTTCGATCCTGATCGGCGTCGGATTGTCGCTGATAGCCTGGGCGGTGATCCAGCGTCTGCTGACGGGCCTGCAGTCCTCGGTTCAGGTGACGCGGCACCGGCTGGAGGCGGAAGTCCACGACTATACCGATCAGCTTGAGAGCAACGCTTCCAGACTTCTGGAGGCCCAGCGCATTGCCACGGTCGGGAGCTGGGAACGCGATCTTGCAACAAACGAGGTCAGCGCGACGGAAGAGTACTTCCGGATCATGCGCATTGACGGAAACCTGCCGTCGAGCCAGATCATCGAAAAGGTCTATGCGCAGATCCCCGAACATGAACGCCGGGCCGTGCTGCTCCTGGTTCAAAGCGCCGTGGAAGTTTGTGGCGAGTTCGACTTTGAACACACGATGATCCTGGAAGGCGGCACGCCCCGCACGCTTCATGTCCGCGGCTATGTTGAGCCCGGTACGGACGGAAAGGCTGCAAAAATCGTGGGTACGGTTCACGATATCACCGAACGCAGCGAGGCGGAGCGGCGGAACCACCTGCTTGCCAACATCCTGGAATCGTCCCTCAACGAGATCTTCATTCTGGACGCAGCCACATTCCGGTTCAAACATGCCAACCGCTGCGCCCTGAACAATCTCGGGCACGGGCTGGAAATTCTTCAATCCATGCATCTGTGGGACGTCAATTCGATCTACAACGAGGACGCCATCAGGCACCAGGTCCGGCCGCTCCTGACCGGCGACCTTGAAGGCATCGCCGCAGAAACCGTTCACCGGCGCAAGGACGGGACGGAGTATCCGGTCGAGTTGCGCATCCAGCTTCTGAAAGACATGGACGAAGACCTTTTTGTCATCATTGCGAACGACGTGACGGAACGGGTCATGCGGGAGACCGAGACACGCGAAGCAAGGGTGCGTGCCGAGCGGCTGGCCTATTTTGATCCGCTGACCAAGCTGTCCAACAGGGCGGGCTGCCAGCGCGATGCGAAGCTGAGGTTCGAGCGGGCCGACAAGCCGGCGTTCCTGGTTCATGTCGACATGGACAATTTCAAGCGCGTGAACGATACACTTGGCCATCTAGCGGGAGACTATTGCCTCGAGGAAACAGGACGCAGGCTGCGCGAAGTGTCGCGCGGCCTCGGCACGCCCTACCGCTGGGGCGGCGACGAGTTTGTCATCATCGCGGAAAATGCCGGCTCGGATCCCAATGAACTGTTCGAGCGCGCGCGGCGGCTCATGCGCCTGCCGATGGAATTCAACGGCAACCGGTTCTGGCCGACCGTCAGCATGGGCATCACGTTGTGTCCGGAAGACGGCTCGTCCTTCGAGGACCTCCTGTTCAACGCCGACCTCGCACTCTACCAGTCGAAGGAAAGCGGCAAGGACCGGTTCACTTTCTTCAAATCCCGCATGAAGACGGAAAGCGAAACCGAGGCCAGGATAGAGCGCGAATTGCAGATCGCGGTCAAGGAAAGCCAGTTCTTCATGGTGTTTCAGCCGCAGGTCAATCTGCGGTCACAGAACGTCACGGGTATCGAAGCTCTGATCCGCTGGGACCATCCCGAGCGCGGCATCCTTTCGCCGGCGGAGTTCCTGCCGGTTGTCGAGAAATCCAGCCTTGCGCCCATTCTCGGCGAGATCATCATCGACAGGGCCTTCGCCGCGGCCAAGCACTGGATGGTCAGCGGGCTCGAATTCGGACGCATCTGCGTGAACGTGTCGCCCTCTCACCTGGCCTCGGGCCTGATTGTGGAACACTTCAAGGCCGCGATGGCCAAATACGAGATCGGTGCGGAGCGGGTAACCGCCGAGGTTCTGGAATCGGTCTTCCTCAACGACAACCGGTCCGGCCATCTGGCAGCGCTCAGGGAGCTGTTCGAGCTCGGCGTTCATATCGAACTCGATGATTTCGGCACGGGCTATGCATCGCTGACCCATGTTGCCGACCTGCCGATCAACGGGCTGAAGATCGATCGCTCCTTCACCAATCAGATGATCGACGACCCGCGCAAGGAAGCGGTCGTCAATCAACTGGTCCATCTGGCAAGATCGCTGAACGTCGCCGTCGTGTGCGAAGGTGTCGAGACCGAGGCGCAGTACCATCGTCTGCGCATGATGGGCGATTTCTCTATCCAGGGATATCTGATCGCCGAACCTATGCCGCTCGATCAGATGACCGAATGGATGACGGAAGCATCCGACGACCTTTATTTCGTCATCTGACGTCAGGCCGCACCAATTCCCAGATCAGCGGAAAAACGCCGCCTCGACGGCGGACACCTTGGAAATCGGCCATAGCATCCCCATGTCATCCGAGACGATTGCAAGAAGGGAAGCGGACACCATGAACGTGCACACGGCGAGCTCCACGACACCTCCACGCATCGGGCTTGCTCTGGGAGGCGGCGGCGCCCGCGGTCTGGCTCACATTCCGGTTCTTGAAGCGTTTGACGATCTGGGACTGAAACCCGCCCGCATTGCCGGAACGTCGATTGGCGCAATTCTTGGAGCCGCCTATGCCGGCGGACATAGCGGAGAGGAGATCCGGCGGATCGTCGTGGAAACTTTCGCCGACCGCAACACTGTTCTCTCGAAAGTCTGGCAGCTGAGACCGAAACGATTTGCCGACATGTTCCGGGCGCGTCCAGTGCAAATCGATCCGGAACGTGTGCTCGAGGTCTTCATTGCGGAACATCTGCCGAAGAGCTTCGAAGATCTGCACATTCCGCTTCGCGTGCTCGCGACGGATTTCTTCGGCTGCGAAGAACGCGATTTTGAAGACGGACCTCTCCTGCCCGCGATCGCGGCATCGATTGCAATCCCTGCCATTTTCCGGCCGGTGAAGCATGCGGACCGCTTTCTGATCGATGGCGGTGTCGTCAATCCGCTCCCTTTCGAGGGCATGCGCTCCGATTGCGATATCATCGTCGCGGTGGACGTGGTCGGCGCGCCGGTACCGCGCGCCAACAATTCGGACATCAACATGCTTGATGCCCTGTTCGGGTCATCGCAGATCCTCATGCAGACGATCACGGCCCAAAAACTCAAACTGGAACAGCCGGATATTCTGGTGCGCCCACCCCACGATACGGTCCGCGTGCTCGATTTCCTGAAGGCGGAGCAAATACTTGAAAGAGCCGAGGCGCTGAGAGCATCGACACGAGAACAACTGTCAGCTCTGACAAAAGGAGCCATCACAGTTACTTGAAAACACCTAAGTATATTTCACCATCCAGATCACTTTTCTTGTAAAAAACCCGGAAATTAATTTTTTTTTAATGCCACTGGGGAATATTATTCTTAAAAACCAGAGGTAAGACAATGCACAAACCGGGGTCTGCGGATCTGGAGAATTGTCCAGTTCCCGAGGATTTGCTGAAACACCTGCTCGAAGCGACGATTGGTATCGTCAAGGATGTCGGGATAGAACTTCCCGAAAAGCAAAGGGCGGCGCTCGCGGTTTATTGTTACAGACGCTCGCATCTGCGTCGGCTCGGGCTGTCATTGGCAGCGCTTTGCAGCCGTTCATCGCTGATGATGGAGGCCGGACATGCCGGCGAACTCATCCATCTGCAGGCGCAGGCGAACATGACGGGTGAAGCTGAGACGGAAATCCGCCAACGGGGTGGAAAAGCGCCGGTCAGCCTTCACGTGGTTTGAGATTTCATTCGGGGCTGGTTCTTCCTCCCTCCCGCCCCCACCTGCGGCAACCGCCTCCGCGAATTTTGACGCGCTGGCCGGTTGCCTTTTTCTTTGATCCGTCATGCCCGCAATACACCAATGACATCAAAAGCGTGCAGACGTGATCAATTTTCGTGCTTGCCTCGGCCAAACCGACCGCTACTCTTCTAATATGGGTGGCCGAAGACAGGGAAGAGCACATGAACAATGGCATCGACACTCTAAGGGAAACACCCGGTGCGGCTCGAGGCACATGCCGCGCCCTTGCAATGCTGCTGGGTCTTGTGTTCGCTGCGATCGCTTCACCCGCCATGGCTATCTGCCAACTCGTGGCGAATGCGCCCTATCTTGCTCCCGGAGACGGTGAAGCCCGCGTCTGGCAGGCTGCGCTCCAGGCCGGCGAAGTGCAGATCAAGTATATCGGTCACTCCACATTCGAGCTTCAAACACCGGGCGATGTCCGTATTGCCACCGACTACAACGACATCTACCGCCCGTTCCTGCCTCCAACGGTCGCCACGATGAACGGTGCGCATTCCACCCATTATTCGCTTTCGCCGGACCCGGAAATCGAGCATCTGCTTTATGGATGGAACCCCGAAGGCGGACCGATGGATCACGACCTCACGGTCGGGGATGTGCGGATCAGAAACATCCAGACAAACATCCGCAGTTGGGATGGAGAAACACGGCGTCTGGGCAACTCGATCTTCATTTTCGAGATCGCCGATCTGTGCATCGCACATCTCGGTCATCTTCATCACAGGCTGACGAAAGAGGACTACCTGCGCCTTGGCCAGATCGATGTCGTCTTTGCCGCGATCGACAATTCCTCAACACTGCGCATCGACAGCCTGATGGACGTCCTTAAGGGGATCGGGCCGGCCATGATCATTCCGATGCACTTCCACTTCGCCGGCGCCCTGCCGGCCTTCAAGGGCCGGGCGGCGGAAGCCGGGTATCAGATCGTCGAAGCCGAAGCGCCCGACCTCGTGATCAGCAAGGGAACGCTGCCGGCCAGAACCACCGTCTACATCATGATGCCCGGTGGTGCCTGATCGCGTGTCTCCCCGTGCTCAATCACCCTGGTGCTTGAGGAAGATGACCTGGCTGTCTCCTGCCAGACGCCGGTCGAGTTCCGAAAATCCCCGGGGGAACCCGGGTGTCGCGGCAGCGCTTTCTTCAAGGACACAGAGTGTCCCCGGCTGCAGCCAGCCGCCTTTTGCCGCTGAGGTCAGCGCCATTTCTCCCAATCCCTTGCCGTAGGGCGGGTCGGCAAAGACCAGATTAAAGGGGTCTATCGTCCCGGCCCCGCCAAGGCGGGTTGCATCGCGCCGGAAAATCTTGGAAACGCCGTTCAGCCCCAGGTTTTCCATATTGGTGCGGATGACCCCACGCGCTTCGGCGCCTTCCTCGATAAAGGTACAATGGCGCGCGCCGCGGCTGATGGCCTCAAAGCCAAGCGCACCGGTGCCGGCAAACAGATCGAGGACGCGGGCACCTTCCAGCTCAAAGCCGATGCCGTGCGCGAGAACATTGAAGATCGTCTCCCTGAGCCGGTCGCTGGTCGGTCTGGTCCCGTGCGACCTGGGAGACGCGAGCGTCTTGCCCCTGAACCGCCCGGCAACAATTCTCACGAGCGCCGGTCTCCCTTTGGCCCCTGGTCACCCCTCACCGGCTCCCGGCGTTCGCGCCCGGGCTTTTCCGATCTCTTTTCCTGCTGCTTGTCTTCCACCAGACCGTCTTCGCTCCAGATGCGCCTCTGGGGAGCGGACCGTTCTTCGGCGAATTCCTTGCGTTGTCTCGGTTCGGACGTCATGCGGAAGCGTGAGCGCGGCGATACCTTTTCCTGGCGCGGTCCGGCATTGCCCCGCTTTGGCCGTTTTTGGCCCTGTTCAGATGACTTTTCCGAAGACCGCGCCCCCTTGCGCTTGTCTGTTTCCGACTTGCCTTCCCGCGCCGTGAGCCACTTGCCCTGGCCTTGCGTGCGCCCACCGCCGGACTTTCCCTGAGCCCTGCCACCGGCACCGCGAGATTTGCTGGAGGACCTTGCCGAGTCCTCCTGTTTCGGCTGGTGCAGGATGGGGGCGTCAAAATCTGCGCCCGCCTCGTTCGCCAGCGTCTCACCGAGCTGATCACGAAGGATCCTGCCGCGAATTTCCCGGACATCGCCATCTGCAAGGTCCATCAGCTGAAACGGACCATAGGAAAGGCGGATCAGGCGATTGACGGCGAGGCCAAGATGCTCGAGCACCCGTTTGACCTCACGGTTCTTGCCTTCGCGCAGACCGACGGTCAGCCAGATGTTGCCCCCCTGCTCCTTGTCCAGGGTTGCCTCGATCGCTCCATAGAGCACGCCGTCGATCGCGATGCCGTCGCTCAGGGCATCCAGATCCGCTTGCGTGACCTTTCCGAAGGCGCGCACGCGATACCGCCGCAGCCATCCGGTTGACGGCAACTCAAGAATCCGCGCAAGACCGCCATCATTGGTCAACAGCAGCAGGCCTTCGGTGTTTATGTCGAGCCGGCCAACCGTGAGTACGCGCGGCAGATCCTTCGGCAACCGGTCGAATACGGTCGGGCGCCCCTCGGGGTCCTTGTTGGTTGTCACCAGTCCTTTCGGCTTGTGATAGAGCCAAAGGCGGGTCCGTTCGCGCATGGGCAGCGGTTCGCCGTCCACCAGCACCTTGTCATCTTGCGATACGGTGATGGCGGGCGTTTCAAGCACGGTCCCGTTCAGTTGAACCCGCCCTGCCTCGATCCATTTCTCCGCTTCCCGGCGGGAACAAAGTCCGGCGCGGGCCATCACCTTGGCAATCCGGTCGCCACGTTCCGAATCGGCAGCGTGGGACGGTATTGCGGTCGCGTCCGCTGCCCTCTTGGGTTTGGGTGAGGCCTTGCGTTTCTTGTCAGGCGCTGCGTTCCGCCGTCCGGGGCCCTTTGCCGGCTGCGAGCGTCCTTGTGTCGGTTTTCTTGTCGTCATGCGCGCCTCATAGCAGAGCTTGGCCGTTTCTAAAATCACCTGTTGGCCCCTATTTTTGCAACCTAGCTCTTTTCCCAGCGCATGGCACATGCGAAACAGGCGTGTTTTCCAAACGCCGGAACGTGTTTCTCCGGTATCGGGCGGCGTCCGGGGCAAGGGCGACGGAGCGCCCCCAAGAAGGGCAGATGGCATGAGCGGGGGCAAAATGTCCTTCATGAGTATAGCACTGGAGGAGGCTAAAGCTGCGGCCGGACGCGGCGAAGTGCCTGTCGGCGCCGTCCTCGTCAAGGACGATGCGGTTCTGGCGCGCGACGGCAACAGGACGCTTGAGCTCAGCGATCCGACCGCACACGCGGAGATCCTCGTCATCCGGACAGCCTGTGCGCTTCTGGGTTCGCAGCGCCTGACAGGCTGCGATCTCTATGTGACACTCGAGCCGTGTTCCATGTGCGCCGGGGCAATTTCCTTCGC
>JBCDEN010000455.1:0-4135 GCA_039179715.1 Pseudomonadota bacterium | reverse complement strand
GGTTTTGTTTTTGTCGACTATGCGCACAAGCCGGACGCGCTCGACAATGCGCTTGCCGCACTCCGGCCGATTGCGACCGGCAGGCTCGCCGTCGTCATTGGCGCTGGTGGAGACCGCGATCCCGGGAAGCGCAAGCTGATGGGAGAAGCGGCTGCCCGCCATGCTGATCTGGTCATCGTTACGGATGACAATCCGAGATCGGAGGACCCGGCGTCCATCCGCAAGGCGGTCATGTCCGGCGCGCCCGAAGCGCTTGAAATCGGCGACCGGATGGAAGCGATAGCCGAAGGTGTTCGCGGCCTTCAATCCGGCGATATCCTGTGTGTAGCCGGAAAGGGCCACGAAACCGGCCAGATTGTTGGCGACACAGTAATTCCCTTTTCCGATCACGACGCCGTGCAGCGCGCGGTCAGCCTTCAAGGAGAACCATGAGCGACCCTCTCTGGAAACTGGATGCCTTTGCCGAGGCTGCTGGCGGCCGCATCAGGGGTGAGGCCGATGCGGAGATCACGGGTATCTCGATCGACAGCCGGTCGCTGGAGCCGGGCGATGCTTTCATTGCCATCAAGGGAGACCGTTTCGACGGTCATGACTATGCGGCCGCAGCGCTTGAGGCAGGTGCCGGCGTTGCAGTCGTTGCCGAAAACAGGCTTTCGGAGCTGCCGGAAGATGGAAGATATGTTGTCGTAGCGGACCCGTTGGAGGCGATGCGGCAGCTCGGCATCGCAGCGCGTGCGCGCACAAACGCCCGGATCGTTGCCGTGACCGGGTCTGTCGGCAAGACCGGGACCAAGGAAGCGCTCCGGCTGACGCTGGAACAATCCGGCAAGGTGCACGCATCGGTCGCGTCCTTCAACAATCACTGGGGTGTTCCGCTGACACTTGCGCGCATGCCTGCCGATACCGAATATGGTGTTTTTGAAATAGGCATGAACCACCACGGTGAAATAACGCCACTGGTCAAGATGGTCCGGCCGCATGTCGCGATCATCACGACGGTTCAGCCGGTCCATCTGGAATTCTTCGATTCCGTTGAAAAGATCGCGCAGGCCAAGGCCGAGATATTCGAGGGTCTGGAACCGGATGGCATTGCGATCCTGAACAGGGACAATCGTCAGTTCGATCTTCTGCGATTTCTTGCGACCACGGCGGGTGTTTCAAGGGTTCAGACATTCGGCCTGGATCCATCGGCGGACAGCCATGCCGAGAACGTCGTGAGCTATGCGGGCGGCTCGAGTGTGGATGCCTCCATTCTCGGCACGGAGATCACATACAAGGTCGGTGCTCCGGGCAAGCATGTTGTGAAAAACAGTCTGGCGGTCCTGACGGCGGTGCAGGACCTGGGCGCTGACCTTGCCAAGGCCGGGCTTGCGCTTGACGGCATGAAGCCGCCCAAAGGGCGCGGCGAAGTCAGCCGTCTCATGACCTCCGGTGGTGAATTCGACCTGGTGGACGAGAGTTACAACGCCAATCCCGCCTCCATGCGCGCCGCGATTTCCGTGATCGGCGAGACACCGGTCACTCGGCCCGGCCGCAGGATTGCTGTGATCGGCGACATGCGTGAGCTGGGTGTGGAGGCGGACCGGCTGCATGCCGAGCTGCTTGATCCCATCACGGAGGCCCAGATCGACGCGGTCTATTGCGCCGGCCCGCACATGCACGCCTTGTGGCAGCGGCTGCCGCAGCACTTGCGGTCTCATTACAGCGAGGATGCAAAAGATCTGGAAGACGTCATTTTGCGGGACGTGCGGCCCGGTGACGTCGTTATGATCAAGGGATCGCTCGGGACCCGGATGGGCCCGCTTGTGGAGGCCCTGAAGAAGGAATTTCCGCCCGCGGATGATACCGCGGCGGCATAAGGGATAGCTGATGTTTTATTTTTTGGGGCAATTTGCTGATCAGATATCGGCGTTGAACGTGTTCAGATACATCACGTTCCGCACGGGCGGCGCGATCATGACCGCGCTGTTTTTTGTTTTCCTGTTCGGTCCGAAGATCATCTCAAGCTTGCGCATCCGCCAGGGTCACGGTCAGCCGATCCGGGCCGATGGACCCGAAAGCCATCTGCTGACAAAGCAGGGAACGCCCACGATGGGCGGGCTCATGATCATGTCCGGCGCGATGGTTGCCGCGCTTTTGTGGTCTGATCTTTCCAACCCGTATGTCTGGGTCGTGATCGGTGTCACGCTCGGTTTCGGCGGGATCGGATTTTATGACGACTATCTGAAAGTCACCAAATCCTCGCACAATGGCTTTGGCGGCAAGGCGCGGCTCGCTCTGGAATTCCTGATCGCCGCGCTCGCGGCCTATGCCGTGACCATCCTAGACACATCGGAATTTTCCGAGGCGATCACGTTTCCATTCCTGAAGGATTTCACGCTCAACCTCGGTCTGATTTTCATCCCCTTCGCCGCTTTTGTAATGGTGGGTGCGGGAAATGCCGTGAACCTGACCGATGGTCTTGACGGTCTTGCGATTGTCCCGGTCATGATCGCCTGCGCGTCGTTCGGTCTGATCGCCTATCTGTCCGGTAACGCCGTGTTCGCGAACTATCTGCAGATCCATCACGTTTCGGGAACCGGCGAACTCGCCGTGATCTGCGGCGCGGTGATCGGGGCCGGTCTCGGGTTCCTGTGGTTCAATGCACCACCGGCGGCGATATTCATGGGTGATACCGGGTCCCTGGCGCTCGGCGGCATGATTGGCGCGATCGCCGTGGCCACCAAGCATGAAATCGTCCTTGCGATCATTGGCGGCCTCTTCGTGCTTGAGGCGGTTTCGGTGATTGTTCAGGTTTTCTCCTTCAAGCTGACCGGAAAGAGAGTGTTCCGGATGGCTCCGATCCATCATCATTTCGAGATGATGGGATGGACGGAAAGCCAGGTGGTCATCCGGTTCTGGATCATTGCCGTCGTTCTTGCCCTGCTTGGCCTTGCAACGCTGAAGCTGAGGTAGAACGCATGATCCCCGTCACGACATTTCAAGGCAAAAAGGTCGCGCTTTTCGGGCTTGGCGGCTCGGGTCTGGCGACCGCACGCGCCTTGAAGGCCGGCGGGGCCGAGGTGGTGTGTCATGACGACAACGAGGCGCGTGTCCGGCAGGCAAATGACGAGGGCCTTGCAACGCAGGATCTGCGCACGCTTGCCTGGGAAGATGTCGTTGCGCTGGTGCTGTCGCCCGGCGTGCCGCTCACGCATCCCGTTCCACACTGGACCGTCGACCTTGCGCGCGACGCCGGTGTCGAGATCATCGGAGATGTGGAGCTGTTCTGCCGGGAACGGCGCAAGCAGTGCCTGTCGGCGCCCTTCATCGCGATCACGGGAACGAACGGCAAGTCGACGACGACCGCGCTCATTGCCCATCTTCTTGCCGAACTCGGGCTTGATGTCCAGGTCGGCGGAAACATCGGAACCCCGGTTCTTAAACTTGAACCGCCGGTGCCCGGGCGTCACTACGTGGTCGAGTGCTCGTCCTACCAGATCGATCTGTCGCCGACGCTTGATCCGAGCATCGGTGTTCACATGAACCTGTCGCCGGACCATCTCGACCGACACGGAACCATGGAAAACTACGCGGCGATCAAGGAAAGGCTCGTGGCCGGTTCCAAGGTGGCGATCATTGGGGTCGATGACCGCCTGTCGTCTCTGATAGCCGACCGGCTTGAACTCGCGCACAAACCGGTGTGCCGGATCGCCGGCGAACGTGAGCTGACCGAAGGGATTTACGCTTCTCATGGATTTCTGATCGAAGCGCATAGCGGAACCCAGCGGCAGGTTGCGCTGCTTGGCGGGGTCGACAGCCTGCGCGGGGATCATAACGGCCAGAATGCCGCCGCCGCCTTTGCAGCGCTCCGTGCCCTTGAGCTGCCATCTGAAAAAATCGCCGCTGCGCTGACCACGTTTCCGGGTCTTCATCATCGGATGGAAATCGTCGCAAGACGCGGGCGCATCCTGTTCGTCAACGATTCCAAGGCAACCAACGCGGATGCCGCCGCCCGGGCCCTTTCAAGCTTTGATCGGATCTACTGGATCGCAGGCGGACGCGCCAAGGCCGGCGGGATCTCGTCATTGGACGAGTATTTTCCGAAGATTGCAAAAACGTTTCTCATTGGAGAAGCCGCCGAAGACTTCGCCAG
>JBCDEN010000487.1:0-3883 GCA_039179715.1 Pseudomonadota bacterium | reverse complement strand
GACAGTAATTGTGCAGTGCATTACGCACCCAGTCCCCTAGGTAACGCGATACGCGCACCGGGCAACTTGCCAGGCCGCAACACAAGGCTTCTGGTTCCGGTCCGCTGAATGAGGTCAGTTAGATGATGAACAACTTTGATGACTTGCAGAAGTTGAGCAAGGACAACATGGATATGGCTATGGAGTCGTTCGGCACCATGAGCAAAGGCTTCCAGGCGATTGCAGCTGAAGTTGCCGATTACCAGAAGAAGTCTTTCGAAGAAGGCACTGCGGCCGTTGAGAAGCTTGTCGCTTCCAAATCGCTCGACAAGGCTTTCGAAGCTCAGGCAGACTATGTCAAAACCGCCTATGAAGGTTTTGTCGGCGAAATGACAAAGATCGGTGAAATGGTCACCGACATGTCCAAGGACGCCTACAAGCCCTACGAGGGCGTACTCGGCAAAATGGCCAAATAAGCTCGCAGGCATTGCGCATTGCGGCGAAGTGAAGACGGAACCCGGCTCCTTGAAGCCGGGTTTTTATTTTGTATGCACAGATTTACCCAATTTTTGAATGCCGTGCGCACGTGAAAAATCTTTGACACCGAATTGTGTGGCATCCGCACCTTTTTTTCGAATTTCAGACACCTACATTCCCCAGTGACACGGACACTTCGGCCCCAAAAGAGGTGTTCACCTCATTCTTAATGAAATCGACCATTGCGCAAGCGCCGCTTGCGCGGCAGGATTATCAGCTAAGATACAAGGCCCCGGAAAGATACCGGGGGTTCACGTGGCCGGACAGGTTGCCGATGGGCGTCTGTCAGGAGATTATGAATACTGGTAAATGCCGGAATGATAGAGGCGATAGATACGGCAATGTCAGCGGGCTCCGATCATGACAACGACGGTGGCGACACCGGAACGGTCGTTGTCACCCGGACGAAAACACTAACGAAGCGGCCCAATCTCTATCGCGTGCTGCTTTTGAATGACGACTATACTCCTATGGAGTTTGTCATCCACGTCGTGGAAAGTTTCTTCCAGAAGAACCGGGAGGAGGCCACGCGTATCATGTTGCATGTGCATCATCACGGTGTCGGGGAATGCGGCGTCTTCACTTATGAAGTCGCCGAGACCAAGGTCACCCAGGTGATGGACTTTGCGCGCAAGCATCAGCACCCTTTGCAATGCGTCATGGAAAAAAAGTGAGGACTAATCTACGTGCCTTCTTTCTCACGCAGTCTTGAAAAAGCCCTTCATCAGGCTCTTGCTTTCGCCAATGAACGGCAGCAGGAATATGCGACGCTGGAGCACCTGCTTCTGGCCTTGCTCGACGACCAGGACGCCGCAGCCGTCATGCGGGCCTGCAATGTAGACCTGGATACGATCCGCCGGAACCTGCTCGAATATATTGAGACGGAACTGGACAATCTCGTTACGGATAGCGACGAGGATTCCAAGCCGACGGCCGGGTTCCAAAGGGTGATCCAGCGCGCAGTCATTCACGTCCAGTCCTCCGGACGCGAGGAAGTGACGGGCGCCAACGTGCTCGTCGCGATCTTTGCCGAACGCGAAAGTCACGCAGCCTATTTCCTGCAGGACCAGGACATGACCCGTTACGACGCGGTCAACTATATCTCGCACGGCATCGCGAAACGCCCGGGAATGTCCGAGGCGCGTCCGGTCGAAGGTGCGGAAGAAGAAGATATCCTGCCGGGTTCTGAAGGAGACAAGAAGTCCAATCAGAAAACGGATGCGCTCGAAGCCTATTGCGTCAACCTGAATGACAAGGCCACGAGCGGAAAAATCGATCCGCTGATCGGGCGCGACAGTGAAATCCAGCGCACCATTCAGATCCTGTGCCGCCGGTCCAAGAACAATCCCCTGTTTGTTGGCGACCCGGGGGTTGGCAAGACGGCGATCGCTGAAGGCCTGGCGCATCGGATCGTCAATGAGGACGTGCCGGACGTTCTGATGGACGCCACCATTTTCTCGCTCGACATGGGTGCGTTGCTGGCCGGGACCCGTTACCGCGGCGACTTCGAGGAACGGCTGAAACAGGTCGTCAAGGAGATCGAGGATTTCCCGGGCGCCGTCATGTTCATCGATGAGATCCACACTGTAATCGGTGCCGGCGCCACCTCTGGCGGCGCGATGGATGCCTCCAACCTGCTGAAGCCCGCGCTTGCCTCTGGCGCGATCCGTTGCATCGGGTCGACGACGTATAAGGAATACCGGCAGTTTTTCGAGAAGGACCGTGCACTGGTGCGCCGGTTCCAGAAGATCGATGTCAACGAGCCGACGATTCCGGATGCCATCGATATCCTGAAAGGCCTGAAGCCTTATTTCGAGGACTTCCACAAGGTTCGCTACACCAACGATGCCATCAAGACGGCCGTGGAATTGTCGGCGAAATACATCTCGGATCGAAAGTTGCCGGACAAGGCGATTGACGTTCTCGACGAGACCGGCGCATCGCAGATGCTGGTGCCCGAAGCACGCCGCCGCAAGACCATCGGCGTCAAGGAAATCGAGAACACGATTGCCACGATGGCACGCATTCCGCCGAAATCCGTTTCCAAGGACGATGCGGAAGTTCTGGAGAATCTCGGCAAGGATCTGAAGCGTGTCGTCTATGGCCAGGACCCGGCCATCGAGACGCTGGCCTCGGCGATCAAGCTGGCACGTGCGGGCTTGCGCGAACCGGACAAGCCGATCGGCAGCTACCTCTTTTCCGGCCCGACGGGTGTCGGAAAGACGGAAGTCGCGCGTCAGCTTGCGTCCTCGCTCGGCGTGGAGCTGATCCGCTTCGACATGTCCGAGTACATGGAGCGGCACACGGCGTCCCGCCTGATCGGCGCGCCTCCGGGCTATGTCGGCTTCGACCAGGGCGGTCTTCTGACCGATGGTGTCGACCAGCATCCGCACTGTGTGCTTCTGCTCGACGAGATCGAGAAGGCGCATCCGGACCTGTTCAACATCCTGCTGCAGGTGATGGACCACGGCAAACTGACCGATCACAATGGAAAGCAGGTCGATTTCCGTAATGTCATCCTGATCATGACGACAAATGCGGGTGCTTCTGACATGGCGAAAATGCCGGTCGGGTTCAATCGCATCAAGCGTGAGGGCGACGATACGGAGGCGATCAACAAGCTGTTCACGCCCGAGTTCCGGAACCGTCTCGATGCGATCATCCCGTTCGGCAACCTGCCGATGGAAGTGGTCTACAAGGTGGTCGAGAAATTCGTCATGCAGCTTGAAGTGCAGCTGGCGGACCGGAATGTGACCTTCGAACTGACCGACGATGCCGTCAAATGGCTGGCGACAAAAGGCTACGACAACCAGATGGGCGCACGGCCGCTCGGACGGATCATCCAGGAGCATATCAAGCGTCCGCTTGCCGACGAGGTCCTGTTCGGCAAGCTCAAGAAGGGCGGCATGGTCAAGGTTTCCGTCTCCGAAGACAGCAACGGGCTGTTGCTCGAGAGCGTCGAGGAACGGGCAACCCCTCCGAAACCGAAAGCCAAGACGGAAGCCAAACCGAAGCCGAAACGGCGCCGCAAGCCGGCCGCCAAGGCGACGGCGGCGAAGCAGTCCAAGTCGTCCGGCGGCGGCAAGGGCGGGTCTTCCAAGAAGAGCCTGGTGCCCAAGGTGCCGCTGGCGGACTGACCTGCCGACAGAAACAGATTAAAGCCCCGGACATCGTCCGGGGCTTTTTGGTATGATGCGACATCCATTCCCGCCGGGTATCACTTCCGTTCGACAATATAGTTTGTGGCCCCGGCTACCAGCTCCGAGAGCATCGGGCGATAAGAGGAGTCAGACATGACTGAGAAAAAAGTTGCCCTTGTCACCGCAGGCGGCTCCGGAATGGGGGCGGACGCCGCGCGCCGCCTGGT
>JBCDEN010000555.1:0-3400 GCA_039179715.1 Pseudomonadota bacterium | reverse complement strand
CGGAAAGCTGTAATGCTGCGTTCCGGCCACCGAGTGGACGTTGAGATTCGGGTTTCCGGCAAGACGCCCGGCCGTTTTCACATCGATCTTGTCAGCGACGTCGACATCGCCAGTGAGTGCCGCGGTCATGCGCGCGTTCGTGTCCAGAAGCACAAGCAGACGCCATTCATCGACATGCCCGGCCTCGTCGGTCCAGTGATTGGCGTGTTTTGAAAGCGTCGCCGCGACACCCGGGTCGAATTCGTCGAGCCGATAGGCACCGCTGCCGATGCCGGACTGCCAGTCCATACTGCCGGCGGCAGCCGGCATGATTGCGATGTGGTAGTCGCTGAGGGCAGCCGGGAAGTCGGCGTTGCCGGCCTCGAGTTCGAACACCACAACGTCGCCGCCATCGACCCGGATGTCCCTGACCCCGGCCATGAGCGGGGCGGCGGCGGATGTTGTCTTTTCACCGCGGTGGTGGTTGATCGAAGCAACCACGTCTTCCGGCGTCACGGTCTTGCCGTTGTGAAATTCCGCTCCCTTGCGCAGTTTGAACCGCCAGACCGACGCATCGGGCGACACCTCCCAGCTTTCCGCAAGAGACGGTTGAACTTCATTGCTGGGGTCGATCTCCGTCAGATAACCGTTCATGGCCAGGCCAAGCGGGATGAGAAAACCTGCTGCAAGCAAGCCCGGATCGAGCGTTTCGCTCGTGGCACCATGTCCGAGACCTGCTGTCAGCGAGCCGCCTTTCTTCGGTGTCGCAGCCTGGACGCGATCCGCCCAGGCGCTTGCCGCAGCCACGGTCAGGCCGGTAGCGAGAACGCCGCGCATGAAATGACGCCGGTCGATGCTGCGCGCCATCAATTGCTGCTCCATGGTGCGCAGATAATCCTGCTTGTTCATCGTGATCCTCCAACTGGTGAGCCCGTTCCGAATTGGTTCGACAATCGGTTCGGAGCTCGTTGGAGGCAATTTCGCGCTTCTATGCGAGTATAAGCTACTTTAAGCTCATAATAGGCAGGCGGCGCATCGGACGGGGAGACGATGATCATGGATGACTTCAGGGAAAATCTGCGCTTTCTGTGCGCGGAAAAGTCCTCCACCGCGCAGGTGTGCCGCGACATCGGCATCAACCAGCAGCAGTTCAGCAAATACCTGTCTGGCCGTTCCAGGCCCTCCGCCAACAACCTGCGCAGGATGGCCCGGTATTTCGGTCTCGAAGATCAGGAGCTGCTGGGAAGTCATGCACAACTGCTGTCGTCCTATCGGGCAAAAACGTCTACGCTGCGCGAGCGCCGCCAGGACCCGCTTGCAACCGTGTTTCCCGGAGATCTTGCCCGCCTTCGGCCCTTCCTGGGGGCCTACCAGGTCTATTTTCAGGCCCCGGTCGATCCGGCCGGCTATGTCGTGAATTGTGTTTTCCTCGATGAACGCAACGGTGTTGTTTACAGCCGCCTGATCGAAGCGCTTGCTGACCCGGCGCTGAAACGCCGCCGCTGGACAAGATGCGACGGCAAGGTTTCCTATCAGAATGGCAGGCTGTTTGTTGTCGACAGCGAACGGAAAAACGAGAACGCGCTCAGCATGCACATTCTGACACCGCCGCCGAGGCAGAAGCGGCAGTATCTGTTCGGCTCCATGTGCTTTCTGGCGTCAATGCCGAGGCGCATGCCATACGCGTCGAAAGTGGTCTGGCGCAAGTTCGAGACCTACCGGCCGGTCAGGGACCTCTTCAAGAGCTGCGGCATCTTCAGCGCCGAGAGCCTGCGGCTCGATCCTGTCGTCCGCAAGTACCTGTCCGGTCAGATGGGCGAGGAGACCGCTCTTTTGTAAGTCTCCTGACGCGCTTCCCGAAGTCCCCCGTGCCGCAAGGCGGCACAAACCGAAAATGATGGGCGGCGGGTCACGCAAAAAGGGCGGCCCGAGGACCGCCCTTTCCGCAAAGCTTTTGAGCTCAGGCTTCTTAGAAGCCCATGCCGCCCATTCCGCCCATGTCGCCACCCGGCATCGCCGGTGCTGCTTCTTTCTTCGGCAGCTCGGCAACCATGGCTTCGGTGGTGATCAGCAGGCCGGCAACGGAAGCTGCGTCCTGCAGAGCCGTGCGGACAACCTTGGTCGGGTCGATGATGCCGGCTTCGATCATGTTGACGAACTCTTCGGTCTGCGCGTTGAAACCGAAGCTGTCGCTGTCGTTTTCCTGGATCTTGCCAACCACGATGGAGCCTTCGACACCAGCGTTTTCAGCGATCTGACGGATCGGAGATTCCAGGGCACGCAGAACGATCTTGATACCGGCTTCGATGTCGGCATTGTCGGAAGACAGTGCGGACACGGCCTTCTTCGCACGCAGCAGGGCTGCGCCGCCACCCGGTACGATGCCTTCTTCGACAGCGGCACGCGTTGCGTTCAGAGCATCGTCGACGCGGTCTTTCTTTTCCTTCACTTCGATTTCGGTCGCACCGCCAACGCGGATCACGGCAACGCCGCCTGCGAGCTTGGCAAGACGCTCCTGGAGCTTCTCACGGTCGTAATCGGAAGTGGTTTCTTCGATCTGTGCCTTGATCTGACCGACGCGGCCGTCGATGTCTTCCTTGGAACCGGCACCGTCAACGATGGTGGTGGTTTCCTTGGTGATCGCAACTTTCTCGGCGGTGCCGAGCATGTCGAGAGAAACGTTTTCCAGCTTGATGCCGAGATCTTCGGAGATCACGGTGCCGCCGGTCAGGATCGCGATGTCTTCAAGCATGGCCTTGCGGCGGTCGCCGAAGCCCGGTGCCTTGACGGCTGCGATTTTCAGGCCGCCGCGCAGTTTGTTGACAACCAGGGTTGCCAGCGCTTCGCCTTCAACATCTTCAGCGATGATCAGGAGCGGACGGGAAGACTGAACGACAGCTTCCAGGATCGGCAGCATGGCCTGCAGATTGGACAGCTTCTTCTCGTGCAGAAGGATGAAAGGCTTCTCAAGGTCAGCCAGCATCTTGTCAGCATTGGTGACGAAGTAAGGAGACAGGTAGCCACGGTCGAACTGCATGCCTTCAACGACTTCGAGTTCGGTTTCCAGGGACTTGGCTTCCTCGACGGTGATCACGCCTTCGTTGCCGACTTTCTGCATGGCTTCGGAAATGTCCTGGCCAACCTGGACGTCGCCATTCGCGGAGATCGTGCCGACCTGAGCGACTTCTTCGGACGTGGTGATGGTCTTGGAAGCAGCTTCCAGAGCCCTGACGGCTTCAGCAGCGGCCATGTCGACGCCACGCTTCAGGTCCATCGGGTTCATGCCGGCGGCTACGGACTTGGCGCCTTCCTTGACGATGGACTGGGCCAGAACGGTTGCCGTGGTCGTGCCGTCACCAGCGATGTCGTTGGTTTTGGAAGCGACTTCGCGCACCATCTGGGCGCCCATGTTTTCGAACTT
>JBCDEN010000506.1:0-3761 GCA_039179715.1 Pseudomonadota bacterium | reverse complement strand
TAATTCAGCTCGTTGACGCATTTCTGGTAAATGAGCTAGGTAAATTTTTACGCGTTTACCACTCATTAATCTTTCCAAAGTATAAATGAACTCATCCAGTCATCTGGATTTGAGTGGCTCCTGTCCACTCTGTTTGACGCCTCCCTGTTAAAGACTCAGAGCCGCAACCGTGCGGCTCTTTTTTTTGCTTCGCACGCATAGTATCCTCAAACGGTTCTGGTTAACCGCCGATCCCGCAGCGCTCTGGCATGGCACTTGCTCGGTAATCGGCAAGACACCGCATTCCGTTCCGATACGGGACATCTTTGGAAAGATGTTTCGGCGCGGGACACACAAGGCGGATGCGTATGGAACCGGAAGAGTAGATGAGGCGTAGTGATCCCATGACGGAAGACAAGAAAAAAGCCGAAGGTCCTGCAAGTGCAGTGCACATTGCTCACCATCTGGCAAACTCGGACAACTTCCAGAACCTGTTTCAGGAAGGCATGTCTCTCGTCGAGGAGACCGCCATGTATCTCGACGGCGAAGGCCGGGAGGAGGCAAAGCAACTGCCGCGCCCCGCATCTCTCGCCTACGCGACAGAATCCATGCGCCTGACGACCCGCCTGATGCAGCTGGCATCGTGGCTTTTGCTGCAGCGCGCCGTGAATGAAGGCGAAATGTCCCGTGAACAGGCCGGAAGCGAAAAGAACAAGGTGCGCCTCGACAAGCTCAGCAGCGCGACCGGCGGCCCTTCCTGGGAAGAACTGCCGCACACGCTGCGCGACCTGATCGAACGCTCCACCCGTTTGCAGGAGCGTGTGGTGCATCTCGACAAGATGCTTTACCGCAAGGGCGAGGAAGAGCCTGCTGCGGAAGAGGCAATCAACGACAACCCCGTGGCCTCACAGCTCAACCAGCTGCACGCGGCGTTTGCCAAGCTGGGTTGATACGTACTCCTCCCTGCGAACTCGTGAAAGGCCGCCGCAAGGCGGCTTTTTTTATAAACGCGGTTTGCCAACAAAAAACCCGGCCAGAGGCCGGGTCTTTCGAAACGAATGCTGCTTACCGGGCTTACGAGCCGAGAAAACCTGCAAACTTGTTCTTGAAACGGGACACGCGGCCGCCGCGGTCCATCAGCTGACGGTCGCCGCCGGTCCATGCCGGATGGGACGTCGGATCGATATCGAGCTGAAGCGTGTCGCCTTCCGCGCCATAAGTGGAGCGGGTGGTAAATTCGCTACCATCGGTCATGACGACCTTGATGGTGTGATAGTCGGGATGAATATCCGCTTTCATGACCGGTCCTTTCAGGCGCCAAGGCGTGCTTTTTCGGGAAAGCTTCACCTGTCGGCGCAAAACGAGATAAAGGGCCGCCGATCCGGATGCGGACGCTGCCCTCACAAACTGAGGCGGGGATATACCCCAAGGCGGCAGGCAAGACAAGGGGCAAATTCCTGCAATCGGGCTTTGGCCTCGATCAAGGCCAGTTGCCCGGCTTTGCGGCAAATTGCGCAGCAGACACCAATGCAACAAGCATTGTGCGCACGAAAGAACATGATAAAGACGAGTGGAGCCGGACCGCATGGCCCGGGCAATGAGGAGAAGCCGGTTGGCGGACGCGATTGCATCAGAGTTTGAAGAAAACGAGAAAAGTAACCGGCGCTCGCTGAAGCCTCTCACGCGCCTGCTGCCCTATCTCACCAAGCATCGGGGCATGGTATCGGCAGCGGTCGCGGCTCTGTTCTCCGCCGCCGTGATCACGCTCGTGCTTCCTGCGGCCGTTCGCCGGATGATCGACTACGGGTTCGGAGCAGACGATCCTGCGCTGGTGAATTCCTACTTTGCGGTGCTGATCCTGGTCGTCTGCGCGCTGGCGACGGCAAGTTCCATTCGCTACTTTCTGGTCATGTGGTTGGGGGAACGCGTCGTCGCCGAGGTCAGATCGGATGTCTTCGCCCACATGACGCGCCTGAGCCCATCCTTTTACGACAGCGCGAAATCCGGCGAAATCCTGTCCCGCCTGACGGCCGACACCACCCAGATCAAGGCCGCCTTCGGGGCGAGCGCATCGCTTGCCATGCGCAACCTGATCATGTTTGCCGGTGCATCCGTCATGATGGTGGTCACCAGTCCGCGCCTGTCGATTTTTGTGCTTGCCGCCATCCCCATCATTCTGGTGCCGGTGCTCGGCTTTGGCAGGAAAGTGCGCAAACGGTCCCGTTTTGCGCAGGACACGCTCGCGGATGCATCGGCCTATGCCAGCGAAATGCTGGGCTCGGTCCGCACGATACAGGCCTTCACCCACGAGGGGCGCAGCGCGAACCGCTACGCCTCCGCGGTCGAGGCTGCCTTTACCGCTGCACGCCAGGCAATCGTGGCCCGGGCAGCCCTCACCGGTTTCGCGATCTTCGTCATCGGCTCCAGCATCGTTGCCGTCCTGTGGATCGGCGCCAGTGACGTTTTCGCCGGCCGGATCACCGGTGGCGAACTCAGCCAGTTCCTGCTCTATTCCATCCTCGCCGCGGGCTCACTGGCGGCTCTTTCCGAGGTCTGGGGTGAATTGTCCCAGGCAGCCGGTGCGGCCGAGCGCCTCTCTGAACTTCTTGAGATCGAGCCCGAGATCAAGGCACCTCCGGTTCCGGCAAAGCTGCCGGACACCGGACGCGGCGCCATTGCCTTCCAGGACGTCTCCTTCGCCTACCGCAACAGCAAAACCACGCCGGTCGTTCGGGACCTGACACTTGAGGTGTCTCCCGGTGAAACCGTCGCGGTTGTCGGTCCCTCCGGCGCGGGCAAATCGACACTCTTCAGCCTGCTAATGCGCTATTATGACCCGACATCTGGCGTTATTCGTTTCAATGGCGTGGAGCTTCAGGAACTGGACCCGTTGGATCTGCGCGGCCATATCGCACTGGTTCCGCAAGACACCGCGATCTTCGGCGCATCGGTTGCGGAGAACATCGGCTATGGCCGCCCGGATGCTTCGCGCTCGGATATTGTTGCCGCTGCCAATGCCGCGCTGGCCGCCCCTTTTATCGAAAACATGGCCGACGGCTACGATACCCTTGTCGGCGAACGCGGGATCACGTTGTCAGGCGGTCAGCGCCAGCGGATCGCGATTGCCCGTGCGGTTCTCAGAAACGCCCCGGTTCTGCTTCTGGACGAAGCAACCAGCGCGCTCGACGCTGAAAGCGAAAATCTGGTTCAAAAAGCCCTCGAGCGGTTGATGGAAGGCCGCACCACGCTTGTGATCGCGCATCGCCTTGCCACTGTTTTGAAAGCCGACAGGATCGTGGTCATGGAAGACGGACGGATCGTGGAATCTGGAACCCACGCGCAACTCAGCGCGGCCGGTGGCCTTTACGCCAAGCTCGCCCGTCTTCAGTTCGGCGCTGAAACACACAAGCAACCGGCCTGAAAGACGTGATCGTTCAGAACCGCCTTCAGTCTTCCCAGACCGGGGGCTTGCCGATCTTCTCGATCAGGAAGTCAATGAACACACGGACCTTGGCGGTCAGAACGTTCGAGCGCGGGTAGACCAGCCAGATGGCTGATCCGTCCCGGACTTCAAAGTTCGGCAGAACCCGTACCAGGGTTCCCTTTTTGATGTTGTCGTGGACGCTCCAGTACGAATTCATCGAGATGCCCGACCCGTTCACGGTCGCCACACGCATGCAGGTCCCGTCATCGAAAACCAGCCGGTTTTGGGCGCCCGGTGGCGGGAACATGGCAGCTGCCGCGGTTTCCTGCGCCTCGAGCTTCCTTGGCGGGCCGTCCCG
>JBCDEN010000797.1:0-2016 GCA_039179715.1 Pseudomonadota bacterium | reverse complement strand
GCGCAGGGTGTTGGCCGCGTCAAAGTAGAATTCGGACCGCCAGTTGTAGAACCCGCGCAGGATTAGATCGGCCATGTTGAGCGGCACGCGGTGCTCCACCCCAAGACCGACCGAGTATTTCGGCGCCAGTGGCTGGCTGTTGCCGCTGGCATCGCCGGTCGGAGCATTGCTGAAGTCGACAAAGGTCGCGTCGTTGTAGCCCAGGCTGACCTGCAGCGACGTCCGGTCCGACAGCAGCATGTCAGCCTGTGCCTCAACCCCAACACTGCGGGATTTTTTGGCGTTGTTGATCGCGATCGAGTTAGTCGCGCTGTCAAAGGTCAGAACCTGCTGGTCGCGCCAGTCCATGTAGAATGCGGCAAGCGCATAGTTCAGTCGGCCGTCCAGCAAAGCTCCCTTGGCGCCGATCTCGTAGTTGATCGCGGATTCCTCCTCGTACTGCAGATCGGGCGTACTGGCGAAGGCAATGTTGAACCCGGCCGGTTTATAGGCGGACGAGATCATCGCATAGAGGTTGGACTCCGGCGTCACGGCATAGGTCAGGCCGAGCCGTGGCGAGGCCGATTGGGTCGTAACGCTGTCTTCAACGAATTGCTGCAGCGCGAAGAGCGAGAACGGCAGACCCTGATTACCGTCATGCCGGTAGTCAATCTCATTGCGGTCGTAGCTCAGGCGGATCCCGCCCACCAGATCAAGCCGATCCGTCAGGGCAAAGGTCCCGTCGGCAAAGACCGCCGCGCTGCGCGTTTTCGTGTTGCTGTCAGAGACCTCCGCATAGCCCTGGGCCAGGGCCGGCTGCCCGGGAAACAGGAAATCAGGCGGAAGAGGAACAGCTATTTCGAGATCTTCTTGCCGGTCATCCTCTGATTCCAGGAAGAATGCCCCCAGAACCCAATCCAGACGCTCGGTGGCACCGTTGATCCGGAGTTCCTGAGTGAACTGATCATAGTCCCGATCCCCACTCCGCAGATCAAAGACGACCGGCGCGACGCTTCCCGGTCCGAGGGAGCTCTCGCTGAACCGCCACGCCGTGATCGACGTTACTTCGCCAAATCCGGTTGCCCAGACGTTCTTTAGGGAAACGCCGCCGTTCTCGACCTCTTCATCATAGGGCTGCGCGGCATTCACACCATCATCGAGCACTGTATCAATCAGGCCGAATGCTCCGGTGCGTCCCCGGTCGCGCGCGTAGTCGACAGAGAGCAATGCGCTCCATGCATCGGTCGGGTCGTAGAGCAGCTTGAGCCGTGCGGCGACGTTGTCCTCGGAATCCAGATCTGGGCCACCTTGCTGGTTCTCGACCCAGCCCTCGTCCACAGCACGGCGAAAGGAAAACCGCAGAGCGGAGCGATCGTTGATGTCGACATTCTGCGTCAGTTCGGCGCTGAAGTGCCTATGGGTGCCGAACCCCACTTCCACATCCGTTTGAGTCACACCAAGCAGCGGGTCGCCGGTGTCCAGATTGATGCTTCCGGCCAGCGCGTTGCGTCCGGCCAGGGTCCCTTGCGGGCCGCGCAGGATGGTTACCCGCTCCAGATCCGGAATGCTGAGATTGAACCCACTGTCGGCGCCGACATAGACATCATCGACATAGACAGCGACGGAGGGGCCTGCGCCAAAGGCCGTGGTGCCGACGCCGCGAATGGAAATCGAGGTCGCGTCATTGCCGCCACGTTGCGGTGTCGCGACGGCATTCGGTGTGTGATTGACCACATCCGAAGCGCGCTTGGATTGTCGCGCTTCCAGCATGTCCCGTTCCACAACATTCACGCTGATTGGCACGTCTACGGCCGGTTGTTCGCGAAGCTGAGCGTCGATGATGATCGGCGCCAGTCTGAAAGAGTCCTCTTGCTCTTGCGCCAGAACCGGCGTCGCACTCGACACAACACTGCCAACCGCGGCAGCCGAGAAAAAACACTTCTTCACCGGACATTCCTTTATGACACCCGGCGAGTCTTAGGCAAAGTCAGCAACGGCGAGAACGTCAAAGACTTTGCCGAATTGTCTATTGCTTTG
>JBCDEN010000019.1:0-15125 GCA_039179715.1 Pseudomonadota bacterium | reverse complement strand
GTCGCGTGCGGACGAATCCCCGGCCTATCTCGCCGTGCCGTTTGCAGACATGCCGGGCGGAGACGAGGAAGCGCGCGCACCGTCTGTTCCACCCTTGCCCGCACTGGAGCCCGGAGCGGACATCCAGGTCGCAGGCGGTGACATTGATGCGGGTGACACATCCGTTCCCCGGTTGAAACCGCAAACCCGGGCGGCCGATCCGCCGGCGGGCACGGAAGGGCAGGGTGCCGCTGTTCCGCAGACGGACAGTCCGGCACAGAGAGCCTCGTTGCAAGCGAGCGTGGCATCGACCGCTTCGGCGGTCGAAACGCTTCCTGCTCCCGAGCTGACAACAGCCCGCGCCGACGACGCTGGCGCCGGTGCCGGCAATGATGATGACCTGACCACGTCGGCGATCCTGCCGGGGGTGTCGGCCAGTGCGAGGCTCCTGAACAACAGACAGCCGGGCATCGTGCGCGTTCAGGCATCGCCGGGTGCCTTGCCCCTGGCGGACGCCACGCCGCAGGAAGCCGCGCCCGAGGATGTCGAGGTTGTTCGGCCCGCGCCGATGCTCGATCTTTCCAAGCAGCAAATGGCACCGCAGGCGGACAATGCCCAAGTGCCGCGCAACAATGGCATACCAACGCTGAAACCCGCGTCGCCGGCGGACACTGCCATGGAAGCGCCGTCGCAGACGGAACAGTCGGATACGGTTGAAATACAAAACGGAGAGACATTCGGGCGCAGCGGTGTGCCGATGGCAATCCAGCTGCCGGACAGACCGGGTTCGTCACCCGAGGTCTGGCGCGCCAACGGCGGCAGCGATTATGTGCCCGAACGCCCGTCCCCAGAGCGCCCGCCGGAGAGCGCAGCCCAGGAGATCCGCGATTTCGTGTCGGCGGAAGCGCGCCGGATCGGCAACACGGTGCGTGTTGTCTTTCCGTTCTCCGAACCTGTTTCAAGCTCGGTGTTCCGCCGCAACGACAGTATCTGGCTTGTCTTTGATACCAATGCCACGATCGACACGCGCGGAATGGCGTCTGCACTTGCCGAAATTGCTGAAACGATCGAGGTGAAACAATTCGACGACTACCAGATCATCCGGCTGGACATGAACGACCCTGTTCTTGCGACCGTCGGTGTTGACGGCAATGCATGGTCCCTTGTTATCGGCGACATGATTCTCGAGCCGTCGATCCCGCTGCAGCTTGACCGGAATGTACGCGGAGACGGAGGCTCGGTACTCCGCATCCTTTACCGCAATCCGCAGCATATCAGAAAAGTCGTCGATCCCTTTGTCGGTGACACGATCTCGCTGGTGACGGGATTTGGCCCGCCGCGCGGCCTCTTGAAACCCCAGAGATTTGTTGATCTGGAGGCGCTGAGTTCTGCCCAGGGCATCGCCATTGTCACCAGATCAGACGGCATCAACATGCAAGTGCTCGGCGATGACGTGATCATCGAACGGGAAGGCGGACTGTCACTTTCGAACCGCCATTTGCGTGGTGGTACGGGGGCGCTGAACACGATTGTCGACCCGGACAACACCAATATCGAATTCGTGTCGCTGAGCACCGAAGGTCCGGGGGCTTACCGCTCCAGACTGATTGAGCTGCAAAGGAAGTTGTCCCGCGCACCGGCAGGGAAACGGCGCAAGGAACTGATCGAGCTCTCCAGATTTTATCTGGCCCATCAGTTTGCCCAGGAGGCGCTCGGGTTGATGAAGCTCACGCTTGAGGAAGAGCCTGCCCTTGCCGAGGATACGTCCTTCAATCTCATGATGGGCGCGGCCGAGACGATGGCGAACCGGCCCCTGGAAGCCTACACGCATCTCAACAGGCCGGACCTGAAAAACAGCCCCGACGCCGCCGTCTGGCAGACAATCGTGGATGTCAGGCTCGGCAACTGGACGTCCGCGCGCATCGCCATGCCGCGTGGCCGCGCCGTTATCGGCAACTACCCGAGCGCAATCCAGACGGAGTTCAAGCTTGCCGCGGCGCAGGCGCTCGTGGAGGTCAATGATTTCGGCCTGGCAAACGGGGTCCTTGCGGAAATCGAACCAAGTGAAGTCACGTCCGCACAGGCGGCGCGATACGATATTCTGCGGGGCCGTGTTGCCGACGCGTCCGGGCGGTCGCAGGAAGCGCTGACCGTTTTTGATCTCGTGACCCGTTCGGATGACCGCCCGCGTGCGGCGGAGGCCGAATACCGGGCACTGCGCATCCGCTACCGGGACGGCGAGGCGAATGCGAACGAGACCATCGACCGGCTCTCTGGCCTCGCGACGTCCTGGCGCGGGGACGAGGTCGAGCTGAAAACGCTGCGGTTTCTGGCGCAGCTCTTTGCCGAGCGTGGCCAGTACAGGGAAGCTTTCGAGGCCATGAAGTCGGCGGTGCAGGCCGATCCGGATGCAGACACCACACGCCTTCTGCAAGAGGAAATGAACGGCGTTTTCAATGCCCTGTTCCTTGATGGCAGGGCCGACGAAATGTCGCCGGTCAAAGCGCTTGCCCTTTACTACGACTTTCGTGAGCTTACGCCGATCGGGCGTCAGGGCGACGAGATGGTTCGCCAGCTTGCCAAACGCCTGGTGGAAATCGATCTGCTTGATCAGGCCACCGAACTTCTGCGCCATCAGGTCGACAACCGTCTGAAAGGCGCGGCCAGAGCCCAGATTGCCGCCGACCTGGCCGCGATCTACCTGATGGACCAGAAAGCCGACGAGGCCTTGAGAGTCCTCAACAGGTCCAGGCAGGCCAGCCTGCCGTCAACGCTCGAGCGGCAGCGGAACATCGTTGAGGCACGGGCGCTGACGGAAAATGGCCGGCCCGATCTCGCGCTTGAACTTGTCCGCAACATGCGTGGATCCGACGTCGACCGATTGCGTGCGGATACTTTCTGGGCCGCGGAAAGCTGGCGTGATGCCGGTGAACAACTGGAAGCCATGCACGGCTCCCGCTGGTCTGACAACATCCCGCTTGATGAACTGGAAAGACGCGACATCCTGCGCGCCGGGATCGCCTATTCGCTGGCCGGTGACCAGCTCAGCCTGGAACGGCTTCAGACCAAGTACACGGGAAAGATGGCGAACAGCCCCGAAGCGCTGGCGTTCGAAGTCGTGACGCGCCCCATCGAGACCCAGGGTGTGGAGTTTCTGGAAGTCGCCAACCGGCTGGCGGATACGGATTCGCTTGAAACCTTCCTGCAGGAATACAGACGCCAGTACATGTCGCCCAACCGGTCGACAGATGACCAGGCAACTGCCGGAAATGCGGCAGGCGATCCCGCCGGCTAGAGCATCGGTCGACAAGTGTGCACCATTTGATGTTGGAAATCAGCTCATTCGGCAAGGCGCGTCGCGCAGAGCTATGCGGTGTATCGGGCAAGCGGCGCAACGCGCCGATGGCCTGCTTTCCATCACACGAAGGGCCGGTCTCCTATGCCCGCTGACATCGTTGGATCGCACTTGGGGTGGTAAGGCTCTTGCAATGAAAAAGATTATACCCGGCTGAGTTGACGACCGGATCGGATCAGCCCAAAGCGCCGAGCGCTGCCAAGGGCGGTGCCGCCGCCACGTGCGGTTTCTTCAGCTCCGCCTTGTAGCGCATTACCAGTTCCGGGATGGTGCGCGTGTTCCGGTCAAGCCACCGGCAGCGGGCTTTCAGGAAGTCCCGATAGGTCTTGTCGTCGATCCCCGTCTGCAGCATGAGGCGCAGGATTGCACCGTCGGCATCGGACTTGAGCGTCTCCGAGACAACCTCGTCGGCAAGATTGAGCTTGCGCCCGATCAGCCAGATCGCGGCGTCGATGCGCTCATCTTCAAAGAGGGTCCGCAAAATGGCGTCAAAGGACAGCTCGCCGTTGGCGATCTGGATGCTGGCCTCGTGCCGCGAATAGCGCACGCCGTCAATTTCGATATCGCCTTCGCGCTCAAGATCGCCAATTGAGGTTGCGAGGCGTTCGAGATCGTCCTCTTCCAGTGCTTTCTTGAGCGGCGGAGGAATGAGCGGGCATTCGGTTTCAAGAACAAGTTTGAGGGTCTCCAGAAACTCCTCGTCCTTGATTGCCCGTTTGGCCATGCCCGCGAGGACTTCAATCTCCGTGTTTGCGAAGATCAACAGCGCCAGCATGCCCTTTACCGAAAAGGGGACCTCCGCGTTGTCAAGCAGCACGTGAACGACATTCCGGCTGCTGCGCGCTATCAGCGTGTCTGTGATTTCTTCGCTGAGGTCCGGGCGGCGGGCGACGGACAGCCGCTTGTCGTTGCTGCCTGCCTTCGACAGGTTCATCAGCGCCGTCTGGCTGATCACCGGCGAGCATTCAATCACGGGTTCGGACAGATCATAGTCTTCCTGGGTCAACCGGTCTGCCAGATCGGAGATGATGCGCTCGGTCTTTGCAAGCCGCACGACGAGTTCGTAGCGTGCCTCGCGATCGAGCTGATCGAATACGGAAAGAACAATTCTTGAAAACAGCTCGCGTTCAACGGGTGTCGGCTCATGCTCTTCGGAACGCGCGTATTCGCCGACAAGCGTGCGTATCAGCTTCGAGCGTGCTTCCGGCTCCTTGATTCTTGCAAGTTGTTCAAGCTGATCTCGTATCACGGAACATCCAAAATAAAACCGGCCGGCATGCGGCCTCCCCACTTCCGCAGAGTATTTCATGTTTTGATTAATATTCTTCTACTTTTGTCGACGGTAAATCTGTCAGCCCCCGCCAAAACTCTTGACCAGTGATCCGGCCACCAGGTTCCAGCCGTCGACCAGAACGAAGAAAATGAGCTTGAAGGGTAAAGAGATGACGACGGGCGGCAACATCATCATGCCCATCGACATCAGCACCGAGGCGATGACAAGGTCGATGATCAGGAAGGGCAGGTAGAGCAGAAAGCCGATTTCGAAGGCGCGTCTCAGTTCGGAAATCATGAAAGCCGGAATGAGGGTTGCCATGGCGAGATCTTCCGGCCCTTCCGGTGCTTCCTGGCCCGACAGTTCCTGAAACAGCTCCAGATCCTTTTCGCGCACCTGGGACAGCATGAAGGTGCGAAACGGATCGGCCGCACGCTCATAGGCCTGATCGAACTCGATATCGCCTTCGATCAGCGGCTGAACTCCCGCGTCATAGGCGGCCTGCAAGGTCGGCATCATGATGAAGGCTGACAAAAACAGCGCAAGGCTGACCATTACCATGTTCGGAGGCGCCGTCTGAAGGCCGATCGCCGACCGCAACAGCGACAAAACGACGACGATGCGCACGAAGCTCGTGGTCATGACCAGTATGGAAGGCGCAAGTGAAAGAACGGTCAGCAGGATGACCAGTTGAACCGCGCGTTCGGTCAGGCTCGCGTCGTCACCAAAACCAACGGAAATTTCCTGGGCCAGTGCGGGCGATGCAAAAACGGACAGGACCAAAGTGAGCACAAGAAAAACGCTCACGCTCCGGTGCCGCCACCAATGCCTCGCCGCGCGACGCTGTTCATTCATCGATTTCGCTGTCCGCCCAATTCGAAAATAATCTTGGCCATTTCATCCTCGATCGGGTTCTTGTCGCCCAATCCCTTGGTCACCTGCGGCGCTTCCGGTTCGGCCCCCGGAACGATGTCCAGGGTTGCCGTCTGCCTGGTGGTCTGCGACGCTGATCCCGCGGATTGTGCTTCCGGCTCCTGTTGGGGCACGGTTGGCGCGACCGGCATGTCTTCGGATGCCGTCGGGCTTGCCGGTTCCGGCGCCTCACCATCAATGAGATCGTCCAGCTCAAGGTCCAGCTTGATTTCTCTGGGGGGAGCAAAGGATGTCTCGTCGGAGGCCGCAGCCGCCGTTTCGGCGGGTGCGTTGTCGCTGGCAGTATCCGTCTCGCTGAGAGTTTCAGCCTCAACCTTCTGCGCCGGTTTGTCTTCAACCCAGTCGAATTTTTCCCTGGTATCGAACATCTCGGAAAATTCGAGTTTCTCTGCGTCCCGGTTGATATCGCCAGTTTGAACAGCATCCGTGTCGTCGGCAGGCCCGGCAGACCCGGCAGGCCCTGTCGAAGCCTCTTCCGCATCCGAGGGAGTTGGTTCCTTGAATACAAATCCGGCGTCGTCAGGCTCCCCGGGAGGCTGAACCGGATTGAGCAGAGCGGTCTTGGCGCGCGCGGCGGGGCCGGAAGAGGGGGGCGAGATCGTATGGACCGCCTGGCTGGAGCGTTCGCGCGCAGCGATTGACCGGCCGAGCTTCTTGAGCGGCGGCGATGCGCCCTCATGGCTTTGCGCAGCGGTGATGGGCGTTTCGGGTTCCGGCGCCGGATTGAACGCAGGCTCCTCTTTGACCTTCGACGCAAAACCGATCAGCGGCTCTTCCTTGGTTTTCAGAGCAGCGCCCGCAGCTGGCTCCCCAGCCGCTTCGTCCTGAGTGCTTTGCGCAGCACTCGTGGAGCGGTTGAACCCGTTTTGCGTGGCTGCTCTCAAAAGGTCGGCAGCCCTGTCCGGGCGCGTGCCGGTATCCGCTTCTTCCGCCGGCTTGGTAACCGGCGGGCTTACCGGCGCAACAACGGGTGCGGTTTTGTCTTCGTTTTTCAGCGGAGAGACAGGCCGAACCAGCGCGCTGGCGGCAGCGGTCTTCGGGTTTGGCCTGATGCCTGCCGCCGCTCTTGCTTTCAGCGGCACTGCCGGTATCGGCTCTGGTCGCAGCATCGCCGCCACGGGTTGCCGGGCGATCTCATCCGGCTTGGGGGGAATGTCGGGGCCGGGGGCCGTCGGTATCTTCACAGGCCCCGAACCGGCACTGGCAGGCGCGGCGGCCGCTGCCGGCCTTTGCGCAGCGACGGGCGCGTTGCGCACGATGTTCTGCTCGACGACCAGGTCGCTAGGCCCACCCACCAGAAGCAGATGCTCGACATTGTCCCGCCGGATGAGAATCAGCTGTCTGCGGGCATCGACATTCGTGCTGTCCATGACGGCGATGCGCGGTTGCCGGCTTCTGTTTTGCGGCTGGTTCGTCCCCGTCAGGCGCTTTAGAACGAATACGAAAATGCTGAAAAGCAACAGGACCACGATCAGAGCCAGAATGGCGGCGATGACCTGGGTCACACCGCCGCTTACGTTGAATGTCGATTCAATCCAGTTGTACATTTTGTCCTCGTGCCGCCCCACTCGCGGAGTGTTCACTTTGTGCCGTTACATTGCGCAGCCGCCGCAATTGAGGTGTTTCTCGTTTATCCCCAGTAATTCGGGACAGTGCCGGAGAGGCGCCCATTGCCGGTCGAAAACGGCTTCTCAAATCGATGCCTGTGTCTTCAAGCCCGCAATTCGTCACAATTTCCCGTTCCGCTGATTGGTGGAACTCGAATCTCTTTCCGGTTCAAAATTAACAGAAGTGGGCAAATATTGCCTGTTTTGTGGCGGCGCCAAATTGCGAATTGCAAAAGAATGTCGCTCTATTCCACTGTTTTTTGTAGAAGATCCGCCGTCCCCGAGATATCCGATTAACTATTCGTTAACCATTTAGGCGGCAATGATTGCCTAGTTGGTTAACAAGTGGTGACGAATATGGCCGCAATGGACTTGCCGCTCTTTCAGGCGCTGAAGTCAAAAATGCAGTGGCACCAGACCCGCCAGAGTGTTCTGGCCGAAAACATCGCCAATGCAAATACGCCCGGATACGTGTCCAGGGATGTGAAGTCGTATTCATTCCAGGATCATATCGGGCTTCAGAATACGGCCGTCAGCACCGCGGTGACCAAGGTTGGGCATATATCCGGATCCGTGTCCGGCAATCTGCCCGCCAAAGTCGAGAAACTGGATTCCTTTGAGATAACGCCCGACGGCAACAACGTGAATCTGGAAGAGCAGATGATGAAAATCACGCAGAACCAGATGGACTTCCAAGCCGCAACGAGCCTTTACACCAAGGGGCTGGGGCTTATCCGGACAGCGCTTTCCAAGAGCGTTTAGCGCGCCGCAGATTGAAGAAGGATTGGCAAGTTGGATCTGATCAAGTCTCTATTCGTCTCCGCGAGCGGACTGAAAGCCCAGAACGGCCGGATGCGCATCATCGCGGAGAACATCGCAAATGCGAGTTCGACGGCACGCACGCCGGAGGAAGAGCCCTACCGGCGCAAGATCCCGACTTTCCAGAGCCATTTCGACAAGGAGCTTGGCGCAAAGACCGTTGAACTCGGCAAGGTCGCCGAGGATACCTCCGATTTCAAGTCGACGCACATGCCGGGACATCCCGCCGCCGACGAGAACGGGTACGTGCTTCAGCCGAACGTGAACACGCTGATCGAAACAACGGACATGCGCGAGGCGCAGCGTTCCTACGAGGCCAATCTGAACGTTATTGAGTCCACCCGCCGGATGTTGCAGCGAACGATCGACATCCTGCGCGCCTGAAGTCTGGAATCCACTCACCGAAAGGGGCCGGAGCCGTGACCACTCCGTCAATTGCAAACAATGCCTATCAGCTGGCAGCCAAGCTGCAGCAACAAGCCAAAGCCGTTGAAGAGACCACGCCGGAAACCACGGGGATGGATTTCGGCCAGATGGTGAAAGAGGCGGTCGATACCGTTGTCGACAAGGGGCAGCAGGCCGACGAGAAGACGATGGGAATGATCGAAGGCAAGACCGGCGTGGTAGATGTCGTCACGGCCGTTGCCGAGACCGAAGTCGCGCTGGAAACCATGGTTGCCGTCCGCGACCGCGTCATTTCCGCATATGAAGAAATCATGCGGATGCCGATCTGATCGCATCTTGGGGGAATTGACATGACTGGTGGCGAAGTCCTTGATCTGGCGCGGGAAGCCGTTTGGACCATGATCCTCGTGGCTGCGCCGGCGATGCTGATCGGGCTGGTCGTCGGTGTCGTGATCGCGCTGTTCCAGGCGCTGACACAGATCCAGGAAATGACCCTGGTGTTTGTGCCCAAGATCCTTGCGATCTTCGTGACGATCCTGGTGACGCTGCCGTTCATGAGCCAGTTGCTGGAGGCATTCATGGGGCGGGTCACCGAAATGATCCTGACCACCGGATGACGCATCTGGCGGGTGGAACCTCATGACGATCCAGCTTGATTTCCTGCCGGATGTCGCTGCTGCCTTCATGTTGATGTTCGCCCGCCTCGGCACGATGCTGATGCTTCTGCCCGCGCTGGGCGAGAGCTCCATTCCCATGCGGTTCCGGCTCACGATCGCGCTGGCGCTCACGATGGTGATGTACCCGGTTGCCGCGTCGCTTTATCCCGACAACCTGACGGCCAACATGATGCAGTTGCTCCTGCTGCTGGGAGGAGAGCTTGCAATCGGTTTCGGCATCGGATTGTGCGCGCGGCTGATCACGTCGGCGCTGCAGATTGCGGGCATGATCATGGCAAACCAGTCCGGCCTTGCCTTTGCCCTTGGCACGGATATCGCCAATGAAGGGCAGCAGGGCGCGCTTTACGGCAACTTTCTCGCGGTGCTGGGCATCACGCTGGTGTTCGTGTCGGATTCGCACTATCTGGTCATCGCCGCGCTCTATGACAGCTTCACGATCTTTCCGCCCGGCAACCTGCCTCCCATGAGTGATTTTGCGCAAAACGCAACAGAAACGGTCGCGCATGTGTTCACGATTGCGGTGCGCATGAGCGCGCCGTTCCTGGTGGTCGGGCTGGTTTTCTACTTTGGTCTCGGGCTGCTTAACAAGCTGATGCCGCAAATGCAGATCTTCTTCATCGCGATGCCTGTGAACATCGCCGTGGGTCTGTTCCTTCTCATGGCGCTGATCGCGACGCTGATGATGTTCTATCTGGAGCATTTTCAGGAATCGATCGGCAAATTCATTATCGGGTGACGGGTCGACATGGCGGACGATACCGACGACTCAGAAAAGACTGAGGACCCCACGCAAAAGCGCTTGAAGGAAGCGCATGACAAGGGGGACGTTCCCAAATCGCAGGAGGTCAGCACCTGGTTCACCCTGGCCGGGGCAACCCTGATGATTGCCCTCTTTGCTCCGGGAGCTGCCGCGTCGCTCGGCGACCTCATGAAGGGGTATATTGAACACGCGCACCAGATACCGGTCGACGGCTTTGCGCTGAAAGCGCTCTGGCGTGATACCGGCCAGTCGGTCGCTCTGATCGTCGGGCTGCCGCTGATCGCGTTGCTGGTCATGGCGGTCGCCGGAAATCTCATTCAGCATCAGCCGCTGCTGACCGCCGAGACGATCAAGCCCAAACTGTCCAAAGTCTCGCCGCTCTCCGGATTCAAGCGGCTGTTTTCCGCCGACAGTCTGGTTAATTTTGCAAAGGGCATGTTCAAGATCTCGATCGTCGGTGCGTTGATGGTCGCCGTGGTGTGGCCGCATCGCGACGAGGCCGAAATCATCATTTTCGCCGAGACCAGCGTCATCCTGGAAGAGGCTCAGGTGCTGATCCTGCAGCTGCTGGCGGCGGTTCTTGCGGTCATGACCGTCGTCGCTGCAGCGGATTACGCCTACCAGAAGAACAAATGGTTCAACAAACAGAAGATGTCCCTTCGGGAGGTCAAGGAAGAGTTCAAGCAGACGGAGGGCGATCCGCAGGTCAAGGGCAAGATCCGGCAACTGCGCATGGAGCGTTCGCGCAAACGCATGATGGCGGCGGTTCCCCAGGCGACGGTCGTCGTGACAAACCCGACCCACTTTGCCGTCGCGCTCAAATACGAGGAAGGCATGGGAGCACCGCTCTGCATTGCCAAGGGCACGGACGCCATAGCCCTGAAAATGCGTGAAGTCGCTAAGGACAATGAGGTTCCGATCGTTGAAAATCCGCCGCTTGCGCGGGCGCTCCATGCGACGGTGGAAATTGACCAGGAAGTTCCGGAAGAGCACTATAAGGCGGTCGCCGAGGTGATCGGTTTCGTCTTCCGGATGCGCAACCGCGCTTCCTGGCGTGCAAACTAGGTCATTCCCTGAAAAACAGGTGTTTGAGAGCAAGGCCCGGGACGGCCGCGTCGCCACGCGTCAAAAAACGCCTCAAACGCGTGAATTTCAACAGATGTCAGCGTCATATCAGTTGAAATTGGGGGGCAAGCACAGAATGCTTGTGGAAGGCCCCAAGCAAACCGAATCGGGCCGGGAGACAGGACGTATGAGTGACACGGACGGAGCTTCAGGCGGGCCGATGATCAGCCGGCCGGAACGCTCCGGAAATATCGGCCTGCTGATAGGCCTGGCTGTGCTTCTGGTCGGGGCGGCCGCTGCGTTTGCGGTCATGGATCGCGAAGTTGCGCAGCCGTTCATCCTTGCGCTGCTCGGCATCCTGGCGGTTGTCGGCGTCTTCTGCCTGTTTGCCGGAGCGATCGGTTTCCTGCGCCTGTCGGCGCGGCCGGGTGAAGCCAACCCGCTGGCCGCCGCCTTTGTCGACACGATGGACGACGGTGCCCTGATCACCGACACCGATGGCCGGCTGGTCTATGCCAATTCGGCCTATGCCGAGCTGACCGGTGCGGACACACCGTCCGATATCCGCGTCGTTGAGAGGGTGTTTTCGTCCGACCCGGACGCGGCGGACGCCATCTTCCGCCTGTCCCAGGCGATGCGCGAAGGGCGCAAGGCACAGGAAGAAATCCGGATGCCGTTTCCGCTTGGCCGTGTCGAAGGGTCCGCGCGGTGGTACCGCGTATCCGTGCGGCCGTTGCAGCCATCCAGGGAGCGCAGCGGCAAGCAGATGTCGATCTGGCAGCTCGCCGACATCACCCGTGACCGGGCCGAGCAGGAAAATTCCTTCCAGGAACTTCAACGGGTCATCAATTTTCTCGATCACGCGCCGGCCGGGTTCTTTTCCAGCGATTCCCGGGGCCGCATTGTCTACCTGAACGCGACGCTGGCAGATTGGCTTGGCTACGACCTTGCGCAGTTCGACGCAGGAGATCTCGATCTTTCCGAGATCGTGCGCGGCGACGGCACGGAGCTGATCCGCTCCGTCAAGGGACAGGCCGGGGAGGTGAAAAGCGAAACCTTCGATCTCGATTTCGTGACGCGCAACGGGCGCGGGCTGCCCGTGCGGCTGCTGCATCGCGTTCCTTTCGGCGAGAACGGCCAGCCGGGCGACAGCCGCACACTGGTGCTGAATCGCTCGCGCGGTGAGGGCGAGGAAGCGTCCGAGGCGCTGCGCGCTGCCGAAGTCCGTTTCGCCCGCTTCTTCAACAACACGCCCATCTCAATCGCCTCTCTCAACAATGATGGCCGCGTGCTGCGCACCAACGCACCCTTCCTGAAACTGTTCGGGGCCGCCGACACCGTCGAGGATGCGCCGAAGCTGGAGGCTTATGTCGCGGAGAGCGGGCGTGAAGATCTGTCCAAGGCGCTGTCTGCCGCCGCCAAGGGCATTGGCGAAATTTCGCCGATCGATATTCCGCTGGTCGAGGGCAACGATCCCCGGTCGGCAACTTTTTATGTGTCCGCGGTTCAGGACGGCGAGGGCGATGGCGAAACGGCCATCGTCTACGCGCTGGAAACGACGCAGCAGCGCGCTCTTGAAGCCCAGTTCGCGCAAAGCCAGAAGATGCAGGCGATCGGACAGCTTGCCGGCGGCGTTGCGCATGACTTCAACAATGTGCTGACCGCGATCATAGGATTCTCGGATCTGCTTCTGGCGAGCCACAGGCCCACAGATCCGTCCTTCCAGGACATCATGAACATCAAGCAGAACGCGAACCGCGCCGCCGGTCTTGTCCGGCAACTGCTCGCCTTCTCGCGCCGCCAGACGCTGCGCCCGCAACAGCTCGAGCTGAACGACGTTCTGGCCGATCTCTCGATCCTGCTGGACCGGCTGCTTGGCGAGAAGGTCGAGCTGAAGGTGATCCACGGCCGTGATCTGTGGCCGGTCATGGCAGACCTCAACCAGCTGGAGCAGGTCATCGTCAATCTGGCGGTGAATGCGGGTGACGCCATGGCGGAGGGCGGCCGCCTGACCATCCGCACCAGCAATGTCGAGGAAGCCCAGTCCACGCAGTTCGAGAACACGCGCGGCATGCCGCCCGGCGAATACACGCTCGTTGAGGTCGAGGATACCGGTCACGGAATGCCGCCGGAAATCATGGAGAAGATCTTCGACCCATTCTTTTCGACCAAGGAAGTGGGCAAGGGCACCGGTCTTGGCCTCTCGACGGTCTACGGTATCGTCAAACAGACCGGCGGCTTCATTTTCTGCACGTCAGAGGTCGATGCCGGAACAACTTTCCGGCTGTTCCTGCCGCGGCACATCCCCGAATTCGTCGAAGAGCCCAAGCCGGAGCCAAAGGAAACGGAACCGGAAAAGGTCGCCGACCTGACCGGGTCTGCCTCGATCCTGCTCGTGGAGGACGAGGAAGCGGTGCGCGCCTTTGCCGCCCGCGCGCTCGCGTCAAGGGGCTACACGGTTCATGAAGCAGGCTCGGGCAATGAAGCGCTTGAGGTGATGGAAGAGGTCGGCGGTGGAATCGACCTTGTTGTGTCCGACGTGGTCATGCCGGAAATGGACGGCCCGACACTTCTGGTGGAGCTTCGCAAGACCCAGCCGGACCTGAAGATCATCTTCGTGTCCGGTTATGCCGAAGACGCCTTTGAGGAAAACCTGCCGGAAGGGGAACAGTTTTTCTTCCTGCCCAAGCCGTTCACGCTGAAACAGCTGGCGACGACGGTGAAGGATGTTCTGAACGGGTAGCCAAGGGCGTGCCGGAACCGGTTTCCTTGACAGCCAATCGTCAATTTGGCACTTAAAACCCATGGGGCGAGCGAACACCCCGTGAGGCGTAAGCCGAAGTTTCGCGTCCATGAAACCCATTTAAACGGGAGGACGCGCCGTGCCGTCTCTGAACTCCATATCCGTTTCCCAGCTTTCGCGTCTTGTCGGGACGCCTGATGCGCCCGTGATACTTGATGTGCGCATCGACGAGGACTTTGTCGAAGATCCCGCCTTTATCCCCTCCGCATTCCGGTATCCGTTCCAGAGCGTTGAAGATCTTGCAGGGCGGCTGAAGGGCAGGCGGGTGGTTGTTGCCTGCTGGAAGGGCCTGAAGCTGTCGGAAGGGGTGGCGGCAGTCTTGCGCACCAGCGGCATCCAGGCCGAGTTCCTGGAAGGCGGATGCATTGGCTGGCGAGAGGCAGGTCTGCCCATGGTGCCCGAGGCCAGGCTGCCCGGCAGGAATTCGGAGGGCCAGACCGTCTGGGTGACACGCCACCGGCCGAAGATCGACAGGATTGCCTGTCCCTGGCTCATCCGCCGGTTTGTCGACCCCACAGCGCGGTTCCTGTTCGTGTCGCCGGCTCAGGTCGATGCGGTTGCGGAAAGGTTCGACGCCACGCCGTTCGATGTGGAACATGCCTTTTGGAGCCACCGTGGCGACACTTGCAGTTTCGACACGATGCTTGAGGAATTTCAGCTTCAGATCGATCCGCTGCTGAGACTTGCCACGATCGTGCGCGCCGCAGATACCAATCGTCATGACCTGGCACCGGAGGCTGCCGGACTGCTGGCGGCGTCGCTCGGCCTGTCGCGGATGCACAAGGATGACCTGCGCCAGCTCGACGCGGGCATGGGGCTCTACGATGCCTTCTACCGCTGGGCGCGCGATGCGAGCGAGGAAGGACACGACTGGCCCACCGTGAGCAGGAAGGGCTGATCCCATGCCGACACAGTCATCGTCCTCCCGGTCATCGACCGGGCCCGTTCCGCTGTGCGAGGGCACACCGGCTTCCTGGCAGCGCATGTTCGCCGTGTTCTCCGGCATCGGTCTCCTGTCATTCGGCGGTCCCGCCGCTCAAATCGCGCTGATGCATCGCAAGCTTGTCGAAGAGGCAGGCTGGCTTTCGGAAAGAGCCTATGCCAACGCGCTCGGCTTCTGCATGCTTCTGCCCGGACCGGAAGCCATGCAGCTTGCAACCTATTGCGGCTGGAAGTTGAGGGGTGTTCCGGGCGGGCTCGTCGCAGGTCTTCTCTTCGTCATCCCCGGAGCCACCGCCATCTTCGCACTGGCCGGTCTTTATGCCGTTTTCGGCAACATAACCCTGATGTCCCAGCTGTTTCTCGGCATCAAGTCCGCCGTTCTTGTTGTCGTGCTGGAGGCGCTCCTGCGGCTTTCCAGACGCGCGTTGACGGATCGGAGCGGGTGGATCATTGCCGTTGCGGCATTCGCAGCCATTTTCTTTCTGTCGCTGCCGTTTCCGCTGATTG
>JBCDEN010000532.1:0-3571 GCA_039179715.1 Pseudomonadota bacterium | reverse complement strand
GCCGGAGCCCATGGCATCGTAAGCGCCTTCCATGCCGACAGAACCGATATAGATATGCGCAAGAATCATCGCGATCATCACAAAGGCGACGATCGTGTGCCAGAGCTGGGCGTACTGCATCTCCTCGTGAGGCGCGAGTTCTGTCGGCAGTGTGCCAAGCCCGACCAGCTGCGGCAGACCGAGATTGTTCAAGATTTCGAACGTCTTGGCGAACATTGGAAAATCGAACGGGAACAGAAGGGATATGCCGGACGCGGAAATCGATGCGCCGAGCACGATCACACCCCAGAAAATCATCTTCTGCCCGAAGTTGAATTTCTTCGCCGGGGGATGAACGCCTTTCTTGAGAAGGCCGCCACCGACAGCAATCCATTTCAGGTCCGTCTTGTTGGGTATGTTGTGAACGACCCACATCACGAAAACCATGACGAGACCGAGCATGAACGCCCAGGCCACGTTGTTGTGGACCCACTTCGATGCCAGCGCGATTGGCGCATAGGCGTCCTTTCCAAGCAGCGGAATGATGGCGACCCGTCCGAAGAGAACAATGAGGCCTGTCACGGCAAGCAATATGAAACTGCCCGCAAGCAGCCAGTGCCCGAACCTTTCGATCATCTTGAACCGCGTGATGGTCCTGCCGGTTTTCTCGCCATCGATCCGTATGCGCCCGCGCAGCAGGTAGAACAGGGCGAGAAAGGCAAGCGTCCCCGCGAGCAGGTAGGCGCCGTAGATCTTCAACGGTCCGTTCCGGATTTCAAGCCAGCGCATCCCGCCATCCTGCATCAGAACCGTGGCTTCCTTGCCGCCGGACGAAACCGTGATGTCGGCGGAGCCGAACCGCAGGGCACGCCAGAGTTCGGGATCCGACACACCTCCGAGCGTGCCGAGCTGCGAGGATATTCCGGACGCCGAATCAGGATCGCCGGTGGCATTGCGGCGGAAATCGTTGTCGATCTTTTCGCCGCGTTGACGCTTCATGATGTCTTCGAGCGTCTGCGCACCTCCGGTCGCGCTCCGGTCCACCTGCGGCGGTTTCTGCGGTTCTTCCTGGGCAAATGCCGGGGACAGAAATGCCAGAAGAACAACAACGGCCAAAGCCAAGCGTTTCATAGCCGGATCCTCGTTCCTATGCAGCGTTCAAGCCTACTGGAGACGAACAGGGCGGCATGGTTGCCGCCCCGCTCAGATTTCATGAGGGACCGGGATGATCCGGCGGCAAAAATCCTTCACCGCCGGACGCATTCCGGTTTATCCGCCTCTTTGACCGTAGGCGGAGCCCCAGCCCCATGCGCCGGAGCCGAAGCCACGGGCAACCACGCGTTCGCGGTAGATCGCCGACACGACATCGCCATCACCGGCAAGCAGGGCCTTGGTCGAGCACATTTCCGCACAAAGCGGCAGTTTGCCTTCCGCAATACGGTTCGCACCGTATTTCGAAAACTCGATCGTGGAGTTGTTCTCCTCCGGACCGCCCGCACAGAAGGTGCACTTGTCCATCTTTCCGCGCGATCCGAAATTCCCGGCCTGCGGGAACTGCGGGGCGCCGAACGGACAGGCGTAGAAGCAATAGCCGCAGCCAATGCACAGGTCCTTCGAGTGAAGAACCACACCTTCTTCGTTCTGGTAGAAACAATCCACCGGGCACACCGCCATGCAGGGTGCGTCCGAACAGTGCATGCAGGCCACGGAGATTGACCGTTCGCCCGGACTGCCATCATTGATGGTCACGACACGGCGGCGGTTGATCCCCCACGGCACTTCGTTTTCGTTTTTGCAAGCCGTGACACAGGCATTGCACTCAATGCATCGCTCAGCGTCACAAAGGAATTTTGCTCTTGCAGCCATTGCGTCTCCTCCTTACGCGGCCGAGATTTTGCAGAGAGTCGCTTTCGTCTCCTGCATCTGGGTCACTGAGTCGTAGCCATACGTCTGAGCGGTATTACAGCTTTCGCCGAGGACATAAGGGTCCGCACCTTTCGGATACTTGGACCTGAGATCCTCTCCCTGATAATGACCACCGAAGTGGAACGGCATGAAGGCGACGCCTTCTCCGACCCGCTCGGTCACCATTGCCATCACTTTCACCTTGCCGCCTTCCGGGCCTTCGACCCAGACCTGCGCACCGTCGCGCACACCCAGGTTGTTGGCATCGCGAGGATTGATCTCAACGAACATGTCCTGCTGAAGTTCGGCAAGCCAAGGGTTGGACCGTGTCTCGTCACCACCGCCCTCATATTCCACCAGGCGGCCGGACGTCAGGATGATTGGATAATCCTTCGAGAAGTCCTGCTTCTGGATAGAGGCATAGAGCGTTGGCAGACGGTAGAACTTCCGGTCCTCGTAGGTCGGATAGTCGGCCACCAGATCGCGGCGGTTGGTGTAGAGCGGCTCGCGGTGGAGCGGCACCGGATCCGGGAACGTCCAGACGACGGCGCGGGCCTTCGCATTGCCGAAAGGTGCGCAGCCATGCTTGATCGCAACACGCTGGATACCGCCGGAAAGGTCGGTCTTCCAGTTTGTTTTCGCTCCCGCGACCGCTTCGATCGATGCACGTTCCTCGTCGGTCAGATCGCCATCCCAGCCAAGGTCCATGAGCATCTGCATCGTGAACTCGGGATAACCGTCCGGAATTTCCGAACCCGGGTTCGAGACACCGTCGGCGAGCAGGTTGTCGCCGTCCCGCTCGACGCCGAAGCGTGCACGGAAACACAGACCGCCTTCAGCGACAGGTTTGGACATGTCGTAAAGGTTGGGTGTGCCCGGGTGCTTCATGTCGGCGGTGCCCCAGCATGGCCACGGCATACCGTAGTATTCGCCGTCATTCGGTCCGCCGACAGCCTGCAGCGTCGTACGGTCAAATGTATGCTGGTTCGCCATGTGCGACTTGATGCGCTCCGGCGACTGCCCGGTATAGCCGATCGTCCACAGCCCGCTGTTGAATTCGCGGGTGATGCTTTCCACGTTCGGTGTTTCCGGATCGTCCATTTCGATGTTGCGGAACAGCCTGTCGCCCCAGCCGAACTTGTTTGCGAACTTGGCCATGATGACTTCGTCCGGCAGACTTTCGAACAGAGGCTCGACGACCTTGTCGCGCCACTGCAGCGAACGGTTCGACGCGGTCACGGACCCGCGGGTCTCGAACTGCGTACACGCCGGCAGCAGGTAGACACCGTCGGTCCGGTCATGAAGCACGGCGGAAACTGTCGGATAGGGGTCGATCACGACCAGCATATCCAGCTTTTCCATCGCGGTTTTCATTTCCGTCATGCGGGTCTGCGAGTTCGGGGCGTGACCCCAGAGAACCATCGCACGGACCGAGTTCGGCTGATCGGTGTTTGCCGGGTCTTCCAGGACACCGTCGATCCAGCGGCTGACCGGGATACCGGTCAGGTTCTGAAGGCTCTTTTCTTTGCCATCCGAGCCCTTGACCGTTGCGAACTGTGCTTTCAGCCAGTCCGGATCTTCATCCCAGACACGTGCCCAGTGATCCCACGCGCCTGCGCTCAGGCCGTAGTAGCCAGGCAGGGTGTGGCTGAGAACGACAACGTTCAGGGTGCAACCGACCTTGGCG
>JBCDEN010000216.1:0-6523 GCA_039179715.1 Pseudomonadota bacterium | reverse complement strand
GCGCGATCTTCTCGGCCGTCTGAACCTTTCGTCATTCAGCCGCCTGCTCGATCTGGGCTGCGGAACCGGTTTGACGGGCATGGCGCTCGTCGACTGCACGGCACATCGAACCGGTATCGATCTTTCCGAAAAGATCGTCGAACTGGCCTTCGACCGGGAGGTTTACGACGATCTTTATGTGGGCGAGGCTGTCGCGTTTCTGCAGGAATTCGAGGAAGAAGACGGTCAAAGGCCCGTCTGGGACCTGATCACGGCCACCGATGTGTTTCCCTATCTCGGCGCTGTCGAGCCCTTTTTGCGCGGCGCGGTGCAACGGCTTTCGCCCGGTGGGTATCTGGCATTTTCAACGGAGACGCTCCCCGATCCGGTCATGGGCGGCCAGCCCTACGTGGTTGGCCCGAAAAACAGGTTCGCGCAGGGCGAAGGCTACATTCGAACCGCACTGGCATCTGCCGGCTTCGATATTCTCGCAATGGAACCCATCACGGTGCGGCTCGAGGAAGGCGACCCGGTTCCGGGGCATCTGCTTGTCGCCCGGCTGCATGAGCGGGCGGGCTAGGATCAGGACCCAAGGAGCCCGTACACTCGGCTACTTCCTGAAATAGAACTCCCGGCGGAGCGCGGAATTGTGCCAGGGCGACTGCGTCCCCCGTGTGGAATCGTAGACGTCTGCCTTGACCCGTTTCATCATGATCTCGATTTCCAGCCCCGGGGTTTCGATATGCGACAGCAGTGCGGTCGTGAACGGGCTGTTGTCTTCGTCTCCGTCCAGGGCGACTTCGCCCGGTGCCGTTGCGAAGCCGATGAGGATGTTGCCGCCGCCGGCCTGCGGTGCGGCAAGGCCGCGCTCGACCCGTGAACTTCTGCTGACCCCGAGACTGCGCGAAAACCGGCGTGACAGGGGATTGTCCCGGCAGGCATCGAGCAGCGCGATCGAAAGACGTCCGGGCGCGTTCATGTAGTCCAGCAATGTCCCGAGTTCGATTGTCTCGAAATCGACCGCTGTCTGGTCTTCAAGTTTCGCGTCGATCGGAATGAGATAGTTCCGCCCGCTGAGCTGCATGGCATGACCGGCATAAAAGAACAGGGCGACATCGGCATCCTGGATGGCCCGGACATAGGCTCTGACGGTCCCTTCCATCGCAACCTTGCTCTGGTCGAGGCCGAGGATGACGGTGAAGCCCAGGCGTTTGAGCGATTCCATCAGGTCCGTCGCATCGTTCTTGGGATTGGGAAGCACGGGCGCATGTTCATAGGCGGAGTTGCCAATCACGAGCGCAACCCGCTTTCCTTCCGGAAGACTTCCGAGATCCGGCAGGTTCGGGTTGGACTGGCTGAGCTCGTTCTGGGACGCAGGCGGCGCCGGGAGAGCGTCCAGAGGCTTGTCAGGACCGATCGTCGGCACGTTGCTGGATGCGTTTTGCTGCGCCCGGGCCGCATCGAGATAGCGGCCATAGGCCCATCCGCGCATACCGTTGGAGAGTTCCACCTCAAACCAGGCGCCCTGTTGCGCCAGCATGGTCACATCCGTCCCTTCGAGCAGTCTGGCAATTTCGGTAAACCGGGTGCCCGCACCGCTCCGCAAGGACAGGAAAGTGTCTCCGGTCGCGCTCAGGTCGCCAACGATACCGCGGCGGGGCGGGGTGATGGACCTCTTGGCGGCGGCGGTTGGCGCGACAGGTGCCGGCGCCACCGTGGGAGGCGCAGGCGTGGCCGCGTATCCCGGCACCGTCGAGATGTATTTCCCGTAGGCCCACCCGGTCCGCCCGTCCGAGAGCGCGACATTGAGCCAGGATCCGTTTCTGCCGAGGATGGTCAGCGGCGTGTTCATCCCCATTCTGACGATCTCGCGATAGCGCGTGCCCGGCCCCGTACGCAGGGAAAGGAAATTGTCGCCTGTCGGATCAAGGCCGGTCACATAAGCCTGCTGGGCGGAAGGCGCAGGCGCGGGGGTGCCCGCAGGCTGTACGGAGATACGGGTCGACGCAAACAGCGATTGGGACGCACCGCCCGTGACGCCCGTTGCCGACCAGATCGCGAACTGGAAGCGCTGCCCATTGTGGAAATAGCTGTCTCCGGGAATGGCACCCGAAGCGATCAGACCTGCTCTGTAGCGATTGCCGTCTGGCTGCGACATCCATCCGAGTGAAATGGCAAACCAGCCGTTGTTAGACTGAAAGACGGTTGTTTGCGGAAACCGGCCGGCAAACCCTCGTGCCGTGTTGATCGCATCCGGTGCGCTCGGACGGCTTGCGACGACAAGCCAGCCACCATTGCCGCCCGGCATGACGGCCGCCCGCACGTCCTGCAGCGAAATCGAAAGCAGACAGAGAGCTGAAACCAGGAAAAGTCCCAGCATCTTCAGGTGCTTTGCGGCGCTTGGTCCATGGCGTTGCATATCGTGTCCCCCTTGGGAAAGAATATTGCAACGTCACCTTCATGAATGCCAGTGCTTTGGCACCGCTCGGATGGAGACGGAAGCCACTTGCTGCTGATCGTGCCGCCTCACCGCAGGTCAGCGACAAGAGAGGTTCGGGTGGACGCCTGACACGTCCACCCGGCGGTATCGCCTAGTCGCCAGCAACCAGGCGCATATAGGGTTCACCGTTCGAGGTCTTCTTGACCGCCACGCCATCGGCCTGGACAAGACATGTCACCCGGCTTCTGAAAGCGGAGAAACTGTCGAACGTCACAACATCGACTGCCTCGTCAAACTGAACCGTCACGCGGTACTGGTCCTTGGGACCGATTTTCGATAGTGCCGTGACTTCACCCCTGAAGGGTTGCTGCATGTAGGTGCCGCTCACCCGGGTTCCGACCGAAAACGGGAGCCCGTTGGGCCGGGCCGCGGTCGCGCAGGCCGTGTTCCAGTCCCGGAAGCCATGTTGCGCCGAGACCAGTTCGAGCGCCTGGCTGTGGGAGAGCGACTGGCCGGTTTCATTGAGAGCCTTGCGCAGACGCTTTGCCTGCGATTTCAGCTCCGATACATTTGGAAGTGTCATGGTCTAACCTTTTCAAGAAAGGCAGGGTCAAAAGGCATGCGCCTTCCGTTGGGGCCCGCATTGCCAAGTCCTGCACTGTCTTGTGAAGGTCGAGACGTCAACGATTTGTGTCGCTGAAAGGAATTCACCACGGCGTAGGCCTGCGGACGGCCGGCTCCTTCAACCCGGCCCTGTAGGTAGGTTGCCCGATGTTGTCTGTCAACCGGCAAAAAACAAGCCGCTTGCGCGGCTTGAGGGGTGGGAGGTTTTTGGCAACCGATTCCAGCGATGCCGGTTGCCTTTGCCGTGGCGTCACGCGCCACTGTTTGGTGGGCTGATGCCGCTCAGGTATCGATCAGGCGCTTGAGCAGTTCGACCTCCTGCGCCAGCGTATCGTCCTTCGCGATCATGTCCTCGATCTTGCGAACGGCATGCAGCACAGTCGTGTGATCCCGGTTTCCGAAGCGCCGGCCGATTTCGGGCAGCGACCGGCCGGTGACGACTTTCGCGATATACATTGCGATCTGTCGCGGACGCACCAGGGTGCGGGCCCGGCACGATGACAGAAGGTCCGCCTTGGTAACGCTGAAATGTTTGCACACCACCTGCTGGATTTCCTCGACCTTGATCGCGCGTGGCTCGCCGATGCGGACGAGGTCGTGCAGAGTTTTTTCCGCGAGGTCCATCGTGACGGGCTGTCGCGTCAGCTGATTATGCGCGAACAGCCGGTTCAGGGCGCCTTCCAGATCGCGGGCCGATGAAATGACATACCGGGCGATATAGTCGGCGACCGCGTCCGGAACCGAGAAGGAGGGATGCGTGCGCCGGGCTGCGGCAATCCGTTTCCTCAAAATGTCGTGGCGAAGGGCGTAATCCGTCGCCTGAATGCTGATCACTTCCCCGGTCTCGATCCGGTGCATGACCCTTGTGCTCAGGGTGCCAAGCCCTTCGGGTGCCCTGTCTGCCGCCATGATGATCTGGCGCGGAGCTTTCATCAGGATCTCGAGTGTCCTGCCGAACTCATCATGACCCTGTTTCCCGTGCAGGAACTGAAGATCATCGACGAGCAGGAGATCAATGTATTTCATGGCCTGGCGCAGAACCGGGAAGGCCGGTGTCCGCAAGGCAGGCACGAGATGGTACATGAAAAACTCAGCCGACAGATAGGCAACGCTTCTGCCAGTTCGTCTGGCTTCCGCGGCAGCGGCCTGAAGCAGATGCGTCTTGCCGATGCCAGTGCCCGAATGCATGTAAAGCAGGGACAGGGCACCGTCATGGTCGGCGGCCATCTGCCGGATCGCCGCACAGGCAAGGCTGTTGGATGCCCCTTCGGCGAAGGATTCGAATGTCAGTTTGGGATTGAGGGCTGCCCCGCTGAGGAATTCTGCGGCCGCTTCATCGCCCGAGTCCGCCAGGCAAGGGATGTCCGCGATGTTTGCGGATGAGCCGATCTGGGGCACGCTTTCGAAGGGACCCGGGCGTCCGCTGATCCTGCGTGCCGTGATGGCTTTTGCCGGCTGATTGACGCTGATCTGGCGCGGTCTCAGCGCGCCGCGTACGGTCAGTTCGACACGATTGATGTCGTCAATCTCGCGTTTCCAAAGACCGACCAGTTTCTTTTCGTAATTGCTCTTGATCCAGTTTTTCAAAAAGCGTGTGGGAACGGAGAGACGAACTGAATCGCCAATTGTTTCTTCGTGCTTTACCCTCCCGAACCAGTTTGAAAAGACGTCCTCTCCGAGTTCATTTTTTAGTTCTTTTTTCACACGATCCCAGTGATCCGAACTCGCTAAGTTCTGAACCTGCATTAAGGCCTCCATGTGAGAGAGCGATGGGGTCTATCTCTCTCATGCACTGTCTAAGAGCTGCGAATTCCGCCTTCACTGCTCTATTTGCTTTCGTTAGGTCTCTCGACCGGGTGGCTTATTGTCGCCCATGACGCATCATTAACCTTTTACTTACCACGTTTACAAATAGCTTATTCTTATGAGGTCATAGACACTTGGTCTTTTTCTTTCACAAGATGTAGGTGCGGTTGTATGTTAAGTTTACATGGTATACCTGCACCCGCATCGGCTTCAGGATCTGTTGCAAGTCCTGTCCGAGATCTCCTCCTCTGACTGTTTCTGTACTGCCTTCAGGCATGCAAGCAGTTTTAAGAAAAATTTAATTATTGAGGTTTTTTTTCTGCGAGTTTTCAAAAGATGAATATGGAATTCGTCAGTTTCGTCGATGCAAAATCTGCCTTCTGATTGAAAAATAAGTCATTTTTTACAAGTGCCGAATTTTGGGAGCGCACTCGCCAAATGCTGCAATCAGACATTTTTGCGCGACAAACATTCAATCGTGGAAAGTTGCCTGGGTAATTTGGGGACAAATCCAGCGCTGGAATCAACGTTATCGTGCATGCCAATGCCGGATTCCGGTGATCATCTGCGAAGGTAATACCAAGCCAAATCAGGATGCTGCCGGGAGTTCTGAAGACAGTTGTTTCGCTGGAAGGGCGAAATGGAAGCAGGCTCTTGCTACCGGAGCGGGTGGCAATCTCCTGATAGCGGCAGGCAGCGGCATCGCAGAAGCGCACGGGGCACATCCATGTCAAATCCGAGTACAACTTGGATACGCTCAAGAATTGTATAAGTATTTATCCCGAGTGGTGGCGTCACGCAGGAACTGCCAACCAAAAGATGTATTGGCCGCACGGCCCAGGTGATGGACCCAAAAATGAGGCCGGACAGCTTTGCGCCTCGTACCCGAACAAATTCATCCAAATGAATTGGTCCACTACCTATAGGACGCGGCCGGGATTCAACAGGTTCTTCGGATCGAATTCGCGTTTGATCCTGCGCATCAGATCCAGTTCGAGGTCGGATTTGACGGACGTGAGCAGATCGCGCTTCAGGCGGCCAATGCCATGCTCGGCCGAAATGCTGCCGCCGAAGTCGCCGACGATGCCATGAACGATCTCGTTCATGGCATCCCATTTCGAAAGGTAGGCGGCCTTGTCGGCGCCGATGGGCTGGCTGACGTTGAAATGAATGTTGCCGTCGCCGATATGGCCGAACGGAACGGGTCTGCATCCGGGAACGAATTCCTGCACGGCGGCTATCGCCGTGTCGAGAAAGTCCGGCACCGAGGCGACCGGCACCGATATGTCGTGCTTGATCGAGCCGCCTTCCGCCTTTTGCACCTCGGACATGCCGTGGCGGATGTGCCAGAAATCCTGAACCTGGGCGAGGCTTTCGGCAAAGGCAGCGTCTTCGACCAGACCGGCTTCGAAGGCTTCGCCGAGAATGCCTTCCAGAAGATCCCGGACAGGAAATGCCTCCGACCCGCTGGACAGCTCCATGAGCACGTACCAGGCATGTTCTCCTGCAAGCGGATCGCGCGCACCGCTGAGATGCGCCAGGCAAAATTCCAGTCCGATCCGCGGCATGATTTCGAAGCCGGTCAGGACGGGACCGGCCTGCGCCTTCGCGGCCGTGAACAGGCGCAGCGCCGCCTGCGGTGCCGCCAGTCCGACAAAGGCGGCTTCGAGTTTC
>JBCDEN010000072.1:0-10544 GCA_039179715.1 Pseudomonadota bacterium | reverse complement strand
TCACCAATCCGCATGGCCTGCCGGACAACGGGCAGGTCACGACTGCGCGGGACATGGCCATCCTGGCGATGGCGCTGCGTAGGGATTTCCCGGAATCGAAGAAATTCTACAACCATCCGGGCCTGCGCTTCGGCAAAAAGACGCTGCGCTCGGCGAACCGCGAGTTCCTTTTGCGCGTCCCGGGTGCGAATGGCATGAAGACGGGCTACATCTGCAACTCCGGATACAATGTCGCCGCGTCAGTCACGCGGCGCAGCCGAACCCTGATCGCTATCATCCTGGGTGCCGGCTCCGGACTGGAAAGAACCGCATTTGCACGTCAGCTGTTCGACAAGGGGTTCCGGAAGCGCGGAGGCGGCAAAAAAGTTTCCAGCATGACCGGATCATCCGGAAACCCGCCCGCGAACGGCTATTGCCGGCGGAACCGCAGTCCGGGTGCGAAATCCTACATGGCGCGTTTCGACATGAAGAACGAACCGTCAGGCGGGTTTCTGTTCTTCAGAAGTGCGAGCGACAAACAGCTCAAACAGGTGGATGAAAGCGGCTTCACGCTTGCAAACGGAAAGCCTGACTGGGCGAAGATCCTGGACCGGACGCTCGGACCGCGCCGGATTGCCTACAAGCCCCTGCAGGTCAGTCTTGGAAAACCGAGCGGGTCTCCGAAAGCCGCCGCAAATATTGCGGGATCGCAGATACCGGCGTCCGATGTTCCGGTGCCGTCCGCAAACCCGATGCGCCGCGCAGAAATCGAGATTCGCGCGAAACTGCAGAATACTGCTCAAGGCAGCGCCTCTGGTGCCGTTTCGCAGTCCGCTTCGGTAAGTGCAGAAGCAGCCGGTGACAGTGCGCCGGCCGCGCCCGGTTCGATTTTCCGCAAAGGGCTTGATTTCACTGTCCCCGTCCCGGCACCCAGCCCGCGCAAGTAGTGTGTCTGGACCGGATGACCGTCCGGGCCGATCCTTTCTGGACAGTTAACACTTTGTTTACCGAGTTCCTTAACACTACGGTAAGAAGTCTTCCGTCGATGCGCTTGACGGTGTGAAAGCGCTCGATGGCGGATGTGCACTCCTTCAGGCATTGGGATGCCGGTCCTTAACCAGATCGAGAATTCGCATGATGATTGAACCGAGATCCACAGCAACCATCAGGGCGCTCGCTAGCCTTGCGGAGCTCTCAGCTGATCAACTGGAAGACGGAACATCGGTCGAGGAAGTCGTCGCCACCCTTCGCAAGGCCGCGGAAGCCGTGCGCCACGTGATCGATTCGGATGCGCAGGACGGTGCGACCTTTGCGTTTACCGACACGGATATCGTCCATGACCTGACGCCGATGGATCTTGGCGCGGACGACGTGGAAGAAGCCGTCGACACGCCGGAGGCGGAGTCCGAAGAGACGGTCCTCAACGCCAGCTAGAGCTTCGGGCGATAAGTTACAAAGTTACATTTCCCTTTGACGTCTTGCCGGAAAGGATGTTAGCCGTTCGGCCTGTCCTGCAACCGGGCCTGTCGGTGCGCACTGTTCCAGCGCCTGAAACGAATCAGGATCCTGGCGCAAAAACTGGAGTCGCGTTTCATGACTTCCCACGAGAGTTCTGGATCCAGTCCCAAAAAGGGACCAAAACCGCCTATTCCGCTCTCCGTTCTGACGGGATTTCTGGGTGCGGGCAAGACCACGCTCCTGAACAGGATCCTCAAGGATCCGGCGATGGCCGACACGGCGGTCATCATCAACGAATTCGGTGAAATCGGTCTTGACCATCTCTTTGTCGATCAGGCTGGAGACGGGATCGTGGAGCTCTCGTCCGGTTGCCTGTGCTGCACGATTCGCGGCGACCTTGTCACGACGCTCGAAAATCTCCTGCGGCACCTGGACAACGGGCGCACCGAACGTCTCAACAGGGTGATCATCGAGACGACCGGCCTCGCCGATCCCGCACCCATTCTGCACACCGTGATGCTGCATCCCTATCTGGTGATGCGCTACCGGCTCGACAGCGTGATCACGCTCGTCGATGCGGTCAACGGTCTTTCAACGCTTGATGAGCATGAGGAGGCGCGCAAGCAGGCCGCTGTCGCTGACCGGATCGTGCTGACCAAAACAGACCTCGCGGGAACACAGACAGAGACGTCGGGGCTGGAAGCGTTGATGCATCGCCTTCAGGCTCTGAACCCGGGAGCATTGCGGCTGGACGTGCAATCCGGCGATACCGGTCCGGACAGGCTGTTCAATGCCGGTCTTTACGATCCGAAGAGCAAGATACCGGATGTGGTGGCGTGGCTGAACGAGGAAGCCTATGCCGATACCGGCCATGGGCATCCTCATGCGCACGAGCATTCACACGAGCATTCCCCTGGACATTCCCACGGTCATTCGAATGAGCATTCGCACGGGCATCATCACCATCACGACCACGATCATGGCCATGGCCATGGCCACGTGCATGATATCAACCGGCACAGCGAGACCATCCGGGCCTTTACGCTTGCGACCGGGCGGCCGGTTTCCACCTCTGCCCTGGAGATGTTTCTTGATCTGCTGCGGTCGGCGCACGGGCCCAAGCTCCTGCGCGTGAAGGGGATCGTGCAGCTGGCCGAGGATCCCGACCGGCCCATGGTCATCCACGGTGTCCAGCACGTGTTTCACCCGCCCGCGTCGCTGGAAGCCTGGCCGGATGACGACCGGCGCACACGCATGGTGTTCATCACCAAGGACCTCCCCGAAGGATTTGTCCGCAAGATGTTCGAGGCTTTCTCCGGGGCGTTGCTGCCGGACACACCGGATCCGAAAGCGATGACCGACAATCCACTGGCCGTCTCCGGGTTTACAAGCCCGGTACGGTAGCCCGCATTGTTTTGGCGGGTGCGCCGGATTGTCGCCCGCGCGGTGAAGCCTCACGCAGATGGTTTCAGTGTTGCTGCGATCAGGGCGTCGTCACTTTTCTTTCTTGCGCAGCCTGATCAGCCCTTCCTGGGCCGTTGAGGCGACAAGTTTCCCGTCCATCGTGAAAAGAGATCCCCGATTCATGCCGCGCGACCCGGACGAAGACACGCTGTCAGTCGCGTAAAGCAGCCAATCGTCAGCCCGGAAAGGATGATGAAACCACATGGCGTGGTCGAGGCTGGCTGCCTGGATTTTCGGGCTGAAAACGGATGTTCCGTGGGGAAACAGTGACGTGTCGAGAAGCGTCATGTCGGATGCGTAGGCAAGCACACACTGATGGATGCGTTCGTCGTCAGGCAGTTTTCCCGTTGCCCTCACCCAGACATATTGCCGGGGTGGCAAGGGCTTTTTGCTGAAATAGTGGGTCAATTCGACCGGGCGCATCTCGATCGGCCGCTCGCGCTCCCAGTAACGGCGGACATTTTCCGGTGCGACCGCCAGGAATTTTTCCTTGAGTTCCCGGTCGCTGGGCAATTCGTCCGGCTTCGGCACGTCGGGCATGTCGATCTGATGTTCCAGGCCGTCTTCCTGCAGCTGGAAGGATGCAGACATGGAAAAGATCGCCTCGCCGTGCTGGATGGCGACCACCCGTCTCGTGGTGAAGCTGCCGCCGTCGCGGATCCTGTCGACTTCGTAGATGATCGGTATCTGCGGATCGCCGGGGCGCAGAAAGTACCCGTGCAGGGAATGCACGTGACGGTTCTCGACCACCGTCCGGGACGCGGCGACCAGCGCCTGGCCGATAACCTGCCCCCCGAAAACGCGCTGCCAGCCGACCTGGGGGCTGCGACCACGGAACAGATTGCTTTCCAGCGGTTCCAGGTCAAGTATCTGCAAAAGATTGTCAATGGCCGTGTTCATCGGTGTATTCCTTTACGTGGACCAGCCATGTCGCTGTTGAAGCTGTTTTCCCGGCCAGCACTCTTGGACGGGAGATGACGTTAAAGTCAAGATGCCTTTGGGGAAGCCCGGGCAGGGAGAATTCGAGTGGCCAAGAAACCGAAATCGGCGGACATGTTCGACGTTGTGATCGCAGGAGGCGGATATGTCGGCCTGTCCCTCGCGGTGGCGCTGAAACAGGGAGACCCGGGCCTGAACTGCGCCGTTGTCGATCCGAAGCCGATGGACCAGCTGCACAAGGACCCGCGCGCATCTGCGATCGCCGCTGCCGCCGCGCGCATGCTGACGCAACTCGGCGTCTGGTCCCGGATCAAGAACAAATCCCAGCCGGTCACGGAAATGATCGTCACTGACAGCAAGTTGCGCGATGTCGTGCGCCCGGTCTTCCTGACATTCGGCGGTGAGGCAGCCGAGGGAGAACCGTTTGCGCACATGATGCCGAACGGGATCATGATGCCGGCACTCTTCAAAGCGGCCAAATCGCTCGGCGTTGTATTTTTCGCACCGGCAAGCGTCGGGACGTTTCGCACACTTGGCGACCATAGCGAGATCGAACTGGAGGACGGAACGCTGCTCAAGAGCCGCCTCCTGGTGGCAGCGGACGGCGTCAAGTCAAGGCTGCGGGAACTTGCCGGCATACGGACAGTGAACTGGGACTACGGCCAGTCGGGTATCGTGACCACGGTGAAGCACGAAAGGCCGCATAACGGGCGCGCCGAGGAGCATTTTCTGCCGGCCGGACCGTTCGCGGTCCTGCCGCTTCCGGAGAACCGTTCGTCGCTGGTCTGGACGGAAAAAACCGCAGATGCGGACCGGCTCGTGCGCTCTGACGAGTTCACGTTCGAAATCGAGCTGGAGCGGCGCTTCGGTAATCACCTCGGCAAACTCGAGGTCGATGGCCCGCGGCGCGCCTATCCGCTCGGTCTGAAGCTGGCCCGCGACTACGTGCAGCCCAGGTTTGCGCTGATCGGAGATGCTGCCCATGGCATCCACCCGATCGCCGGCCAGGGATTGAATCTCGGCTTCAAGGATGTGGCGGCGCTGGCCGAGGTCCTGATCGATGCGCGCCGTCTCGGACAGGATGTCGGTGCGTTTGATGTTCTTGAAAAATACCAGCGCTGGCGGCGCTTCGACACGTTCCAGATGGGCGTTGTCACGGACGTGCTCAACCGCCTGTTTTCCAACGACAACGATGCGCTGCGCGCGGCACGCGACTTCGGCCTCGGTCTGGTGGATCGTATGCCCGGGCTCAAAAGCATGTTCATCAAGGAAGCGGCGGGCTTTGCCGGGCCAGTTCCGAAATTGCTTTCCGGGGAACCAATCTGATAGGACTTCGGTCACCGCCGTTGCTTCGGCCTGATTCCTGCTTTCGACGTGATTGGACCAGCCCTGCATGACTGACACGCCAGAGGGTTACAGCAAACCCCGCTCAATCCTTATTACAGGATGTTCGTCGGGTATCGGCGCGGAGGCGGCGCATATTCTTCGCGGGCGGAACTGGCGGGTCTTTGCGACTGCACGGGCACAGGCAGACCTTGACCGGCTGAGTGCGCAGGGGTTCGAAGCGTTCTATCTGGACTACGAAAATGCCGACAGTATCCGCGCGACGGCGGACGCCGTCCTTGATCTCACGGATGGGACCCTTGACGCGCTGTTCAACAACGGCGCCTACGCGGTGCCGGGTGCACTTGAGGACATTCCCACGGACGCCATGCGGGCCCTGTTTGAAGCGAATTTCATCGGCTGGCACGATCTGACGCGGCAGCTTGTGCCTTCCATGCGGGCCAATGCGTCCGGGCGTATCGTGCAGTGCTCGTCGGTACTCGGCTTTGTCGCGCTTAAATTCCGGGGAGCCTATACCGCATCCAAGTTTGCGCTCGAGGCGTATACGGACACGCTGCGTCAGGAGCTTGACGGCAGCGGAGTGCATGTCTCATTGATCGAGCCCGGGCCGATCGACACCAGGTTCACACAGAATACGCTCGCCAATTTCGATCGCTGGATCGGCGAGCAAGGTTTGAAAGCATCCGTTTTCCGGGAAACTTACGAGAAACGGCGTATTCGTATGGAAGCCGGTGAGCCCGGACCGTTCAAGCTGCCGGCAAGCGCGGTTGTCAGGAAGCTGATACACGCGCTGGAAGCCAAACGGCCGAAAGCCCGGTATCATGTCACGGTACCAACAACTCTCATGTCGGTGGCAAGACGCGTGCTGCCGACACGACTGCTGGACAGGGTCTGCATCAGGGCAGCAGATTCGGAAGAATGAAACGTGTTCCAAAATTGAGGTTGAAGCCTCGCGAGGGAAAATGGCGGAAATTTTCAACATACTTGTTCCGATAGGAATGGCGGCGGTGGCGATTGTGCTGCTGCTCGGGATCTGGAATATGTTCAGGAACGGACCTTCGAACCGGTCGCAGATGCTGATGCGCTGGCGGGTCGGTTTGCAGTTTCTGGTGGTTGTTCTTGTGATGAGCGGGCTCTATTTCTTCGGGTCCGGCTGATAGGACGGGTTAGAAGCGGTTTCCTGGAGAAAGACGACATGGTTGTTCTGAACAAGATCTACACAAAGACCGGCGATGACGGCACAACCGCGCTGGGAACGGGAGAGCGCCGCCCTAAAAACGACCTGAGGATCGACGCCTACGGGACGGTCGACGAAACCAATGCCGTTGTCGGCCTCGTCAGATTGCACGTGAACGCGGACACGAAAACTGTGGATGATGTCCTGGGCCGCATCCAGAATGATCTGTTCGATCTCGGTGCGGATCTGGCGACACCCGAGACGGATCAGGATCTCGGGTACGAACCGCTCCGGATTTCCGAGGCCCAGGTGAGTGCGATCGAGACGGCGATCGACGGGCTGAATGCTGATCTGTCCCCTCTGCGCTCATTCGTATTGCCGGGCGGGAGCAAGGCGTCGGCCTATCTGCATCTGGCCCGTACGGTGTCACGCCGCGCCGAACGGCTCATGGTGGAGCTTGCTGCCGTGGAAAAGATAAATCCCGCTGCCGTGCGTTACATGAACCGGCTTTCGGACTACTTTTTCGTCGCCTCGCGCTATTTGAACGATAAGGGCGAAAACGATGTTCTCTGGGTTCCGGGCAAGAACCGCTGAAGCCGTGACAAAGCCGCCCAACGGAGCCTGACCCGAACGTGTTTCTGCCGCTTCACGATCAGAACAGCCTTGAACATGTAGCAAGGCCCTACGTCAATCTGACACTGATCGCGGTGAACGTTCTGGTTTTTCTGGTGCTTCAGAACGCCGGTGAATTCAAAGCGATCAATGCGTCTTCCGTTTCGCATGGCCTCATTCCGGTTGTCCTGTTTGATATCAGGGACCTGGCGCCGCAGTTTCAGGTGCTGCCCGACTGGATGTCCCTGGTGACATACGCCTTCCTGCACGGGAATTTTATGCACCTGATCGGAAACATGCTGTTTCTGTGGGTCTTCGGCGACAATGTCGAGGATGCCATGGGCCACCTCAGATATCTGATTTTCTATCTGATTTGTGCCGTGGCTTCTGGATTGGCCTATGCCCTGCTCGACCTCAACTCCGACACGCCCCTGATCGGGGCTTCCGGCGCTGTTTCCGGTGTTGTCGCCGCCTATCTGATGCTGCATCCCAGGGTCAAGGTATGGGTCCTGGTGTTTGCGCGCATTCCCTTGCGGCTGACGGCACAATGGCTGCTGGGCGCATGGGTGCTTTTCCAGATCGGCAATCTGGTGTTCGCGGAGGAAAGCCAGGTTGCCTGGATTGCGCATGTCGGCGGTCTTGTCAGCGGAGCGGTTCTGGTGGTGTTCATGCGCCGCAAAGGGGTGCAGCTTTTCGACCGGGATCTTCACTAGAGCATCGGGCGACAAGTCCGCACCATTTGATGTTGGAAAGCAGCTCATCGGGCAAGGCGCATCGCGCAGAGCGATGCGGTGTATCGGGCAAGCGGCGCAACGCTGCCGATGCGCTTTACATGCCGGCTCTCGTCGCAAGCAAATTCAATCCGGACCTGGCGGCAAAATACCAAGCCATGACCGGGGCAGGAAAACCGGCAAAAGTAGACTTAACCGCCATCATGCGAAAGCTCATAGAGCTCGCAAATACCCTGATTAAGCAAGATAGAAAATGGGTCAAATATCACGCTTGATCAAAACGGATACTCTAATCGCCGGTCTACGCGGATTCCCATCTGGAATTGGACGCGCGGCAAGCTACGCCGCGTCGGTTCAAAGACTTGCCGGAAGCGAGTACGATTTTTTCATCGTAGGAGCGGCAATAGGTCCCTGAAGTGGTTTTCCAGGTCTTTAGGGGCGTCACGGTTCCGCTTGCGCCGCTTTCGGGGTTTTGCCAGCGCGTCGCTTCACCCGACACGGATTTTTCAAGCGCTGTCTGTAGTTGTTCATTAGCGAGCGATTTGTCCGACATTTCAAGCGATGAAGCAACCGCAGGCACGAGTGGTTCGACCTGTTCCTCAGCTGTAATCATCGTGCAGGAAGGTGCCGCCGCCAGACATGTCACCGCAAGCACAAGCCTTGCAGGCCCCAGTTTGAAGTCTATTCCCAATTTGATCCCGCCTCGTGGATCTAGCGCCAGCCGTTCTGTATCGCCTCCCTCTCCTGGCTCCTAGACAAAGGCCCGCCGGAAGGCTCACTGTCGCCCTGGAACTGGCGACGCCCGATAATACTATCCAAAAAACCGTTAGATCTAGACTTTTGTGAGGCAGATTTGTTCGAATTTCCGGGGGAATTCGTTTCGGCTTGCTTTTGGGCCTTCTTGCGCGTGTCGTTCACAAAGTCATCGCGGCCGCCGTCACTGCCGCCGCCGCCGCCGCTACCTCCGCCGCCGCCGCTACCGCCGCCGCCGCTGCTACCGCCGCCGCCGCTGCTGCCGCCGCCTTTTCCACCGCCGCCACCGCTGCTGCCGCCGCCATCCCCGGATTGCGCAACCGCGGCGATGGTATCTTTCAGGTCAAGCAAGGGGCTGAAGAAGACAAGAGAGAACACCAACGCCGAGGCCGCGACACCCGGCAGAATGCGGAACATCGCAGAGAGGCGGTCTTGCAATGAATTCTGGCGAGTGCGTTTCATTCGGTTTCGGCTCTTCGGCGGTTCGCTAACATAATAAAGGTCGGGAGTGGACTTTCTCCCCTCGCACGCATAACACGTGGTGGTCTTTCTTCTTCCGTAACATACTTCAAAAAAAGTGGGGATTGAAAGGCAGGTTCGCGTGTTGTCCCCCTAAGAGCGGTTTTGCGGAGAACTTCTTGTCTGACGAAGCATTGAAAACGGAGATGATCCGTTTGCTCCCCAAGTTGAGGAGTTTTGCGCTGCGGCTGTGCCGGAATCCGGATCAGGCTGACGACCTGGTTCAGACGACATGCGAACGCGCCATCCGCTCACTCGATCAGTTTGATCCCGCAACGCGTCTCGACAGCTGGATGTTCAGAATTTTGCAAAACCTTTACTTTAACTCTGTGCGGGATGGTGCCAATCGGGCGCGGCTTTTCGATCTGGCTATGATGGATTTTGAAGACAGCTATGACGGGGCCAAGGCCGCAGCAAACAGTCTTGAACTGCAGAAGGTGCAGTCCTTTATCGGGCAGCTTGACGAGGACAATCGCGAGGTTCTTTTGAAAATCGCTATCGAGGGGCAAAGCTACAAAGACGTTGCCGCGGAACTCGGAGTGCCGATCGGGACGGTGACGAGCCGTCTTGCCCGCGCACGGCTGAAACTCAGGGAGTTTCTCGAGGCCAATGACAAGGCGCCGGGGGTTTCATTGCGTAGCGTGCCAGGGGGTGTGTCATGACATTTGACAAGAAACGCGAACAGGTTCTTCTGGCGGAAGACATCGGCAGGCTTCTGGACGGCGAATTGAGCGAGGCGGAGGGTGCCGCGCTTAAGGATGCTGTTCTGTGCGCTGAGGGCGGTGATGCTCTTATGCGCAACCTGTCGGCGGACAACAGGCTGCTCCAAGATGCGGTTTCAGCGGACGTGCCCGACCAGTCCATGATGCGATTTCAGGCGGCCATTGACTGCGAGTTCGACAAGCGCAGCGATGTTCCGCTTGCACGTGCCCAACCTTTCTGGTCGAGCCCGATGGTTCAGGTTGCTGCCGCGGTGGTCCTTGTCGCCGGCACATTCATGTTTACCGCCTTCTGGATGCAGTCGCGCATGGATGATGCAGTGGCGTCTCTCGCGGCTCACATGGAAACGGAGCGCGTCCTGCTGGCGCAGACAGTGCAGGAAGCACTGGAAACGCGGGTCAGCGGCGAACCTGTCTATATTGGCCAGGAGGGGTCATGGACAGATGTCTTCACTCCGATCAAGACCTACAAGAGCAAGAGCGGCCACTGGTGCCGCGAATATGTCAGACAAACGACCTTCAGCGGGCGCGACCTGACGATCCAGGGAACGGCTTGCAGGGAGGAGAGCGGCACCTGGACGACGGTGTTCGCGGAACCGATTTCCGACAAGTTCACGCCGCAGCGGGACGACGCCGGGATCTAGGTACGGGCCCGCGAATAAAGCGGAAACGGTGTGAGGAGCAAGCCGGTCAAATCCGAAGGACATGGAAATGGCATCACCCCGTGGCGTCAGCGTGCTTGACCGGGCAAAAAGCCCGCTCCGCACACCCTTCCTGCCGGGATTTCGCCATTTCGCATGCCATTTCAGTCTCATTTATGGGTCCATCACCTAGGGTTCAGGCCAATCC
>JBCDEN010000169.1:0-7411 GCA_039179715.1 Pseudomonadota bacterium | reverse complement strand
TTTGTTGGAACTTTCACTCTTGTCCTGTTCGGGTGCGGCGCTGCCGTGATTGCCGGGATGGGAACCGGATCAACCGCCATCGACGTTCTGGGAATCGCCTTCGCGTTCGGTTTGTCCATCGTCGCGATGGCCTACGGCATCGGCATGATTTCAGGGTGTCATATCAATCCGGCCGTCAGCCTCGGGGTCTTTCTGGCCGGCAGGATGCCCGCGAATGAACTCATCACCTACTGGATTGCGCAGGTTCTCGGTGCCCTGGCGGGCGCGGCGGTGCTGGCCATCATCCTGAGCGGAAAGGCCGAGGGCTGGGACGGCGGTCTCGGCCAGAACGGCTGGGGCGCAGACAATTTCGGCGGCTACAACATGCTCTCGGCCCTCGTCTTTGAAATCGTCGCGACCTTCCTCTTTCTCGTGTGCATCTTGGGTGTCACGCAGAAAGGCGCGCCTGCGCATCTTGCCGGTCTTGCGATCGGCCTGACCCTGGTGGTCATCCACATCGTCGGGATCAACGTCACCGGCGTATCCGTCAATCCGGCAAGGTCCCTCGGACCGGCCATCGTCGGCGTTGCCAGCAATCCCGGAGCCCTGGGGCAGGTTTGGCTGTTCATTGTCGCGCCGCTGATCGGCGGAGCCGCAGCCGGCCTCCTGTTCAAGTCCGGCCTGCTTGCCGCCGAGGACGAAAGCTAGGGCTTATTCCGACCAGTTTGGATCATTTGACCGAAGCCCTAGAAACCAGAACGGCGGCCGGAGCGCGCACTTGCACTCATCCGAAGACGGACCAGCCCGTCCGTTTTGCGAAGGTCTCCATGGCTTCCGTACCGAGCTTGGAATTGCCGTAGCGGTTCAGCCCCGGAGACCAGACCGCGATCGAGGCACGTCCGGGCGATATCACAAGGATGCCGCCGCCAACGCCGCTCTTTCCCGGCAATCCGACCCGGAATGCAAAATCGCCGGAGCCGTCATAGTGGCCGCATGTCATCATGAGGGCGTTGATCCGGCGGCGGCGCTGGACGGCAACGAGCGCCGGCACGGTTTCCGCTTCGATCAGAAAGCGCCCTGCGAGCGCCAGCTGGCGGCAGCTCATTTCGATCGCGCACTGATGGCAGTAGGTGCCGAGCACCTTGTCGACGTCGGAACGCATGTTGCCGTGCGATGCGAGATAATGGGCCAGCGAGAAATTGCGGTGACCGGTCGCCAGTTCGGACTGCGCCACCTTTTCGTTGATGTGAATGCTGTCATCGTCGGCGGCCGCGCGAATGAAACGAATCAGCTCCCCCAGCGCCTCGCGCGGGCTTGAGCCCGCAAGATAGGTGTCGGTCGTGACAAGGGCACCTGCATTGATGAACGGATTGCGCGGGATACCGTCCTCGCGTTCCAGAAGCAGGATGGAATCGAAGGAGAGCCCGGAGGGTTCCCGCCCAACCCGGTACCAGAGCTGGTCACCGACGCGGCCAAGCGCCAGTGCAAGGGCGAATACCTTGGAAACGGACTGGATGGAAAAGGGAGTGTCGGCATCACCGGCAGTCAGCAGAAGGCCATCTTCGAGCGCGACAGCCATACCGAAATGGTCGGGGTCCACACCTGCCAGTTCGGGGATATAGGTTGCCACCTTGCCCTTGTCCGGACTGCCCGCAGCTGCTTCCGCGATTTCCAGCAACAATTCCTGCATTGTCTTCCTCCGCCGGGCTTTCGCGCAGATCTGCTCACCCTGCGGCAGCACTTCGTCAGATCGCTGCTCCGGATGCAAGTCTCTTGTAGAGATGCAGCATGAAGATGGTCGCGAAGATCGGCGTTACCAGATTGAGGATCGGCACGGCAAGCAGACACGCAATGATCAGGCCCGCAAGGAACACCGTGCCGCCCCGGGCGCGCCGGAAGGCCCTGGCATCGGCCGGCGGCAGGTAGCGCATGGCAGCGAATTCGAAGAATTCACGCCCCAGCAGGTAGCCGTTGACGACAAAGAAAGCGACGAGATTGACCCCCGGTACCAAGAGCAGCAACAGCGCAAACAGGTTGCCGATAATGACGACACCGGTGAACTTGATGGTCTGGACCAGGGATTTGGACAGCGGCAGCGCACTTCCGGGCGGGTCGGCGGGATAGTCGCGCGCATCGACGATGTCGGCAATGTCGTCCTGAAACAGACCCGCAAGCAGCGCCGATATCGGCGCTATCAGAAATCCGAGCACAAAGACCGCACCGATCCCCGTCAGGATCGAAATCGACCATTCCGTCCAGCTGATCCAGGCACTGCCGTCGCCCCATTCGGTGGCCGCAACACCCAGAAGATGGCTGACGATCCCCTGCAGGGCGAGCCAGATCACGATCAGGATCGCGAGGGTGAAGCCCAGCATTTTCCAGAAAATTGCACGAAATGGCTGCTCGAATACCTGCGACATGGCGCGGGAAGCTGCTTGGAACATAAAACCTTCACGTCTTTGTGAGCGACAGCACCGACATAGGTGCGGGAGCGGGAGGGTGCAAGAGATCAGGTGACCCGTGCGCCGGAAAGCGCTCCAGGGTGCGGCCTAACCAATGGGTCCATCACCTAGAACCGCGTCCGCGCCTTCAGGGCCTGGGCCAGCGTTCCCTCGTCGAGATAGTCGAGTTCGCCGCCGACGGGCACGCCGTGAGCCAGCTTGGTGACGTTGACACCGAGCGGCGCGAGCTGATCCATGATGTAGTGGGCCGTCGTCTGCCCCTCGACCGTCGCGCTGATGGCCAGAATGACCTCGTTGAAGCCTTCAGACCCGCAGCGGTCGATCAGGGACGCCAGGTTGAGGTCCTCCGGACCAACGCCATCCAGCGGGGACAGCGTGCCGCCGAGAACATGATAGCGCGCCCTGACGGCGCCTGCCCGTTCCAGCGCCCAGAGATCGGCGACATCCTCGACGACGACAAGAACCGTTTCGTCGCGTTTGGGATCGGAGCAAATTGTGCACGGATCGGACGTGTCGACGGTGCCGCAGATGGAGCAGATGCCGATTTCACTGACCGCAACACCCATCGCTTCGGCGAGCGGGACCAGGAGCTGGTCCTTTTTCTTGATGAGATGCAGCGCGGCACGGCGCGCGGAACGAGGCCCGAGACCCGGCAGCTTTGCCAGGAGCTGGATCAGCCGCTCTATTTCCGGTCCCGCTACGCTCTTTTGTGCCATATTCTCATCTTCTTTGAGAGGCTAGGGTCAAGTGTCCGGGCGGCTCTCACCAGCTTCGTTCCCGAAGGATAAGCCTCAAAACGGCAGTTTCATTCCCGCCGGAAGCCCGAGACCGCCCATGAGTTCCTGGGTCTTTTCCTGAATGGCCATTTCCACCCTGGCGCGGGCATCGGTATGCGCTGCCATGATCAGGTCTTCCAAAATCTCGCCTTCGTCTTCTTTCAGAAGCGAGGGATCGATCTTCAGACCCTTCAGGTCACTCTTGCCGTTGAGAGTCACTTTCACAAGACCGGCGCCTGCGACGCCCTCGACCTCGATATCAACGATCTGCTCCTGCAGCGAGCCCATCTGCTCCTGCATTTCCTTGGCCTGCTTCATCATCTTGAGGAAGTCCATGGGATCTCTCCTTGCAATCTCCCGGGCGGCGTCCGCCCGACATCCAATATCTGGGGTCAGCATTTAGAAGAACAACGGCATCCGATCAATCGTCTTCGTCATCGCCGAGGGCTTCATTGAGCAACGGATCACTCACCATCGGATCTGCGAGGGCCGCCTCGTCTTCCTCGGTGACCTGCACCTTCACGTCGACAACCTTTGCGCCGGGAAACCGGGAGAGCAGTGCTGCGACCGTCGGATGCGACTTGGCGTCGGAAAGCAGTTGCTGCTGATTGGCTTCCTGCTCTTCGTGAATGGTCGGCCGGCCGTGCTCGCGCGACACCACCACGAACCAGCGCTGGCCGGTCCATTCGGTCAGCTTGCGGCCGAATTCCCCGGCAATGTCGGCGGGCGCGTCTTCGGTCGGCTGGATTTCAATCTTGCCTGGCTCGAATTTCACCAACCGCATCTGCCGCTGAATGGCAACCTTCATGGGAATGTCGCGCTTTTCCGAAGCCAGCGCGGCACAGTCGTAAAGGGTTTTCAGCGTGGACTGCGGCGTTTCCGGCATCGGTTGCGGCTGCGCTTCGGCCTTGCCGGTGACCGGTTCGTTTTCCGGCAGGCCGCCGCTGATCGCGGCAAGTTGCGGCCTTCCTGCCGCCTGCATCGACGGCGCTCCACCACCATTGCCCGGAGCGGGACCAGGAACCCCGGAGGGCGGCGGCATGCCGACCGCCATTGCCTGGCCACCACCGCCGGACGGACCGCTTCCATGACTGCCCTGCCCGGCAGGCCCTGGTGCGGAGGCCAGCGGGTTCTGCCCGCTTTTCACCTGGGACAGCAGTTCACCCGGATCCGGCAGGTCGACTGCATAGGCAAGACGCACCAGCACCATGTCGGCGGCCTGCAGGGGTTTCGGCGCTGTCTGTACCTCCTGGACGCCCTTCAACAGGATCTGCCAGGCGCGCGACAACAGGCGTACGGATATCTTTTCGGCAAATTCCTTGCCGCGCGCGCGCTCGGCTTCCGTGACCGTAGCCTCGTCCGCAGATTTGGGCGCGACCTTCATGCGCGTAACCAGATGGGTAAAATCGGCAAGATCCGTCAGAATGATCGCCGGGTCGGCACCGACCTCGTACTGGGCCTGAAGCTCCGCCAATGCGTCTTCGATGCGGCCTGACATGAGGTGCCCGAAAAGGTCGATCACACGCGCCCTATCGGCAAGACCCAGCATCTGGCGCAGGTCTTCCGCCTCGATCGCACCGGTTTCGCGGGCCATGGCCTGATCGAGCAGCGACAGCGAATCGCGCGCGGAGCCTTCGCCGGCCCGGGCGATGAGCAACAGTGCCTCATCGGATATTCGGATGTTCTCAGCCTCGGCGATACGCCGCAGCAATCCGATCATCTTGGACTGGTCGATGCGCCTCAGATCAAACCGCTGGCAACGCGACAGAACCGTGATCGGCACCTTGCGGATCTCAGTCGTCGCAAAAATGAATTTCACATGCTCGGGCGGTTCCTCGAGGGTCTTCAAAAGCCCGTTGAAGGCCGCGTTGGACAGCATGTGGACTTCGTCGATGATATAGACCTTGTAGCGCGCCGTCGCCGGACGGTAACGCGCCGCGTCAATGATCTCGCGAATGTCATTGATGCCCGTATGCGAGGCCGCGTCCATCTCGATCACGTCGACGTGACGACCTTCCATGATCGCCTTGCAGTGGATGCCTTCCCGCTCAAGCTTCACCGTTGGTTTTTCTGCTTCTCCGGGAACCTCGTAGTTGAGACCCCGCGCCAGAATCCGCGCCGTGGTCGTCTTGCCGACACCGCGCACGCCTGTCAGCATCCAGGCCTGGGCAATCCGTCCGGTCTCGAACGCGTTTTCCAGCGTCTGCACCATCGGCTCCTGGCCGACCAGATCCTCGAAGGTCTTCGGACGATATTTGCGTGCCAAGACACGATATGCGCCATCCTGGCCGCGATCGCCAGAATCGGAATTGCTGTTCATCGCCGGTGCGGGCGCACCGTCCTGCGGAAAACCTGACTCGTCCATGAGCGGCACCATACCGTCTTTTTCGAAGATGGGGACGGCAACTTTGCGATTTTCTGTGAAATGCGGATCAGCACATTCCTTGACCTGCCGCAGCCGATTGCGGCAGGCAAAAACAAAGACGCCGCCCCGAGGGCGGTCGCCGCGCACGATGACATGGTGAAAGAGGGTGGGAGGCTGGCACGGCGACCCGTGCCGAGGCTCGTTAGGGCTGCTTCCTTCCGGACCTGACCCGGTTGGCGAGTGGCTCGTCCACCACCAACCTCCCGAGCGCCTTATATCAGATGCCCCCCAGGGTTTGGCAAGAGGCAGGCAAAGGTTTTTTGTCCACCGGAGTCGCGGACCGATCAGGGCCGCAACGTGGCCAGTTTCAGCCCAAATCCCATGAAGACCAGACCCGTCACGCCTTTGAGCCAGCGCTGGAAAGCCGGGCTTCCGGCAGCCTTCGAGACCCGCGAAAGCAGCAGCACCATCGCACCGAACCAGGCAACATTGATCAGCGCGTGGGCAGCAACCAGTGAAAACGCAGCCGCGACGGCTCCCGCGCCCTCGGGAATGAACTGCGGAAAGGCGGCGAGATAGAACATCGAGACCTTCGGGTTCAGCGCATTTGTCAAAAATCCTTCGCCAAAGGCCCGGACCAGGGTCCGCCGCCGCCGGGCCGGGGCGACGGGACCGGCTGCAAGCACGCGCCCGGTCAGGGCATCGCGCAGCGCTTTAAGGCCGATCCAGACCAGATAGGCTGCACCCAGCATCTTGACGACGAAAAACGCCTCGGCCGAGTGAACCAGGATCACGGAGATCCCCAGAATCGACAGGGTGCCATGCAGGAAGAATGCGACGACAAACCCGCCGATGTTGAAGGCCGCAGCGCCTTTTCCGGATGTCGGTACGGTTTTCGCGATCAGAACACCGTTTGGCCCGGGCGACATGACCAGAAGTGCGGCGACGAATGCGAAACTCAGAAGCGTTTCAAGCGGCATGGCAATCTCCGGAACGTCAAGCTGAATGGGAATTTCGATAAAACATCTTCGCTTCGCAGGCAATCTACCCATATGCTGGACAAATGCAATTTCTGCGGGCCTGCCTATCTCGTGCGTCCACCGACCGAAGCGACCGGACATCCGACCATGACTTCCTTTGCCCTTAACCCGCGCCTTGAAGGCGACAGCCTTTTCGTCGCCGATCTGCCCCTGTCATCGGTGCGGCTGATGAAAGATGCCAATTATCCCTGGCTTTTGCTTGTGCCGCGCAAGTCCGATCTCGTTGAAATCATCGACCTCGACGACGATGACCAGGTGCAGCTGATGCGGGAAATCTCGCTTGCCAGCACCGTCCTGAGAAATGCCACGGAGTGCGAGAAACTGAATGTCGGCGCGCTTGGCAACCAGGTTTCGCAGCTGCACGTGCATGTCATCGCCCGGTTCCGGGCAGACAGCGCCTGGCCCGGTCCGGTCTGGGGTGTGGTTCCGCCGAAGGATTATGAGCCGGATCATGCCGACAGGCTGATCGGGGATCTCAGGGACGCTCTCGCTGACGTGCGATAGGCCTGCTGGACACACTCTCTGTGCGGCCCTAGGGTACGGACCCATAAATGAAGCCGATTTGGCGGCAGAAATGGCAAGATCTCGGGAGGAAGCGTGTGCAGAGCGGGCTTTTTGCCCGGTCAAGCGCGGTGACGCTGCGAGGTCCAGCCATTTTGCCGTCCTTCGGATTTGGCCGTTTTGGCCATCTGCCACGTCGCGAAAGGCTTGAAAATGAACCACATTTCCTGCGCTTTCGCTTCTCGCAGTTGGTCAAAACGATCCAAACCAAATTGACTTCTTTTATGA
>JBCDEN010000604.1:0-3119 GCA_039179715.1 Pseudomonadota bacterium | reverse complement strand
TCAGGTCTTCTTCCGCGATCAGAAAGCCATCATTGGTTTCGCGCATGATGTTGAGGCGTGCGCCGGCCGTCTCGCCCAGCGGACCCTTGTAGAGCAGGACACAGGACGACGGCTTGTCCCCCCGGCCGACACGTCCACGGAGCTGGTGCAACTGCGCGAGGCCGAACCGTTCCGCGTGCTCGATGACAATGATGGTCGCGTCGGGAACGTCGACACCGACCTCGATTACGGTTGTCGCGACCAGAACTTTCGTGTCGCCGGCCTTGAAGGCGGACATGGCGGCATCCTTCTCATCCGCGCTCATCCGGCCATGCACCAGCGAGACCGGCTGGCGCAAGGCGTGCTGCAGCACGCGATGCCGGTCTTCGACCGCCGCGAGGTCGATCTTTTCAGATTCTTCGACCAGCGGGCAAACCCAGTAGACCTTCTGCCCCTCCGCAATCGCGGCACCCACGCGTCCTATGGTCTCGTCCAGACGATCGAGCGAGACGGAGACGGTCTTGATCGGTTTGCGGCCTGCGGGCTTGTCGGTGAGACGGGAGACGTCCATGTCGCCGAAACAGGTCAGAACGAGCGTGCGCGGGATCGGGGTTGCCGTCATGACGAGAACGTCGACGCCCTGGCCCTTGCCCGACAGCGCGAGCCGCTGGTGGACGCCGAAACGGTGCTGTTCGTCGACAACGACCATGCCGAGATTTTTGAACGTGACCGATCCCTGAAACAGCGCATGGGTTCCGACAACGAGGTCGATGTCGCCGGCGTCCAGTTTTTCCTGGAGCAGGCGCCGCTCCCTCTGGCTGTCCTTGCCGGTCATCAGCGCCAGCCGGATGCCGGTTTTTTCGCACACGGGCAGCATGGAGGCAAAATGCTGTCGCGCAAGAATTTCAGTCGGCGCCATCAGGCCGCCCTGCGCGCCGGTTTCAATCACTTGTGCCAGTGCAGCGAGCGCGACAACGGTCTTGCCCGAGCCGACGTCGCCCTGCAGGAGGCGCAGCATCCGGGTCGGTTCGGCGAGATCCTGATTTATTTCCGTTATGGCGTTTGACTGGCTTCCTGTCAGCTGAAAGGGCAGGGCTTTGATCACGGCCTGCTGCAGCCTGCCTTCCGGTTTTCTGGCAACACCGCCGAGCGTGCGCATATTGGCCCGGACCATCGCCAGCGCCAGCTGGCTGGCAAGGAGTTCGTCATAGGCCAGCCTTTGCATGTAAGGTGACCGGGGTTCGATATCATGACGCTCCTTCGGCAGGTGAAGCGTCTGCAGGGCGTCGCGAAAGTCGGGCCAGCCGTTCTGTTGAAGATGCGGCAGGTTCAGCCACTCGGGCAAATGCGGTACCCGCTCCAGCGCCGCGCGCATGGCCTTTTGCAGCGTCTTGGAAGCAAGACCTGCCGTCAGCGGGTAGACTGGCTCGATCGCCGGCATCTGGGCTGCTTCCTCGGGCTTCAGCGAATAGTCCGGATGCACCATTTGCGGACGGTCGTTGAACCACTCCACCTTGCCGGACACGATCCGCCGTTCGCCTTCGGGAAAGGTCTTTTCCAGCCAGTCGCGCCGTGGATGGAAAAACACGAAGCTGATCTGACCGGTGTCGTCATGGGCGGGGATCTTGTAGGGCGCCTTTGAATGCCTTGGCGGTGCCTGGTGCCGGCCGATTGTCACATCGAGCGTGACGATGTCGCCGTTTTCCGAATAGGCGATCCCGGGTCTGTGCCGTCGGTCGATAAGGTTGTGCGGAATGTGGAAAAGAAGGTCGGAAACGGTTGCGTCCCGGTCCGGCTGACCGCCCACGAGCCCGGAAACGAGCTTGGCGATCTTTGGTCCAATGCCCGGCAATGTCGAGACGGGGGCAAACAGGGGATCGAGAACCGGCGGGCGCATCTTGAATGAAGAAACCTCTGCCTTGAGGCATTCGCTTGGTAAAATTCAAAGCCAGTTCTGCCACGAAGCGTGGGATCGGCGCAACTGGAGGAACAATATGTGAACAAATAAGTGGGCCGGCACGCGAGAAAGCGCTGACAATCCTGTTCCGCAGCGCTATATAACGCTCACGAATTCACATTGGGCCGGCAACCTGTCAAGACGATCCGTCTCTTGTCCTTGCAGGCCCGTTTTCAGATAGGCCACCCATGTCCGATCAGACCGGCAGCACACGTGAAAGCTCTCAACAGGAACGCGACCCGCGGCGCAAGCGGATTCTGTTTCGCTGCTGGCATCGCGGCATGAAGGAAATGGATCTTCTGCTTGGCGGGTTCGCGAATGCTGAAATCGACAGGCTTACAGATGAGGAACTCCTCGAACTGGAGCACATTCTGACCGCAAACGACCAGGATCTTTATGCGTGGATGACGGGGAGAAAGCCGTTGCCTCCCGAATGGGACGGACCGCTTTACCGCCGGATCATTGCCTATCACGAAGCCGCCGGTCCCGCCGGTTTCGTAAAATAAACAGGAAGAACTGCTGTGTTTGACAGCTTGCTGAACGACCGGGCCAATGTCACGCTGGCCGGTGTGCCCGATGGTGCGGAAAGCTACGCGCTTGCGAGGCTTCTTGGCGAAATCAAGACCGACGGCCTTTCGCTTGTTTTCGTGGCGCGCGATGCGACCCGCATGGCGATGGTCGGCGAGGCACTGGCGTTTTTCGAACCCGATACCGACATTCTGCAGCTGCCCGCCTGGGACTGTCTGCCTTACGACCGCGTTTCGCCAAACCCGGCGATCAGCGCAAGGCGGCTGCTGGCTCTCGGGCTGCTCGCGCGGGGGATACCGCCGGGCCGGAAAACCGTCTTGATGACGACGTTGAACGCGGCGGTTCAGCGCATGCCGGAACGCGGTTTCATGGCGGAGCAGACGTTCTCGATGGCCCCCGGCAACCAGGTCGACATGACCGCGATTGCCAACTGGATGGAAATGAACGGTTTCTCCCGAACGCCGACGGTGCGAGAAACGGGTGAATATGCCGTGCGCGGCGGCATCATCGATCTTTATGCACCCGGTTCTGAAGAACCGGTCAGGCTCGACTTCTTTGGCGACACGCTGGAATCGATCCGCTCGTTCAACGCCGACACCCAGCGCACATCGAAGCAGTTGAAGCGGCTGGACCTTGTGCCAATGAGCGAAGTCGT
>JBCDEN010000618.1:0-3053 GCA_039179715.1 Pseudomonadota bacterium | reverse complement strand
GCTCTCTCGGTGCCGCCGCCAATGTTGTTTTCCATGAAAACGGGCTGATTTCGCGGGCGATGCTGGATGCCATGGCATTTTGCCCGCCGCTGATCATCACCGAGCAGCAGGTGAACGAGCTGTTCGACATTGCGGAAACGAGCCTGAAGAAAGTGGCCGATACCCTATGACCGGCTGGTCGATCGTTGGCACCATCAGTGGCACGTCCGCCGATGGCATCGACCTGGCCGAAATCAACACGGACGGCCACACGATCAGCCGCTTCGGTCCGGCGGAGACAACCGGCTACCGGCCGGCAACGCGCGAAAGTGTGCTTGCGGCGGCCGGGCGGAAAGGCGCGGGGCGTGAAGACTGGCCGCAGATCGCAGGGGATGTAACGGCGGACCATGCCGGTGCCATCCGTGCGTTTATCCAACACCATGCGCTCGAACCGGACGCAATCGTGTTTCACGGCCAGACGGTCTGGCATGACCCGAAGGCTGGTGAGACGGTTCAGCTAGGCGATCCGCAAGGGCTGGCAAATGAACTTCGTCTGCCGGTCATCGGCGATGTCCGGCTTGCGGACATGAAGGCGGGGGGCGAGGGCGCTCCGCTGGTGCCGGTGTATCACCGGGCGCTGGCCAAGACGCTCGTCGGGGCGGACCGGGAACCGCTCTGCTTTCTCAACATCGGCGGGGTCTCCAACCTGACTTTCATTGACGGCGATGATCTGCTCGCCTTCGATATCGGTCCCGGCAATGCCCTTCTCGACGACTGGGTCAGGCGGCATGGTGCCGGCGATTTTGATGCGGGCGGCGCGATCGCAGCGAAAGGCAGGGCAGATGAAGCGCGCCTGATGGAGGCGTTGAAACATCCGTTCCTGAATGAACCCGGACCGAAATCGCTGGACCGCTACAGTTTTTCAGCTGGCTTCGTCGACGGCATGGGCCTTGAGGACGGCGCGGCAACGCTCCTGACCTTCACCGCAGACGTGATCGCAAAGGCGGAAGGACTGTTGCCCAGGCCGCCGCGCCTTTGGCTGGTGTGCGGCGGCGGCAGGCTGAACCCGGTTCTGATGCAGTCCCTGCGTGACCGTCTTTCCGGAGACGTCGTCTCGGCCGATGACTTCAAGATCGACGGCGACGCGCTTGAAGCACAGGCGATGGCGTTTCTGGGGGGGCGGCTGAAAGCCGGACTGCCGACGACCTTCCCGGAAACGACGGCTGCAAGCCAGCCTGTCGTCGGCGGGAAGATCTTTTTTCCCGAAGCGTGACGGCAAAAGCCGGTACACCTGCAGCGTCATGTCGAACCGTCAGGCCTCAAGACCGATTGCCCTGTTGACCCTCATTCCCGCGTTTACGGCAAGATAGGTCGGGTAGGGCGCGCGTTGGCTCATGTCGATATCCCGTTTGAGCCACTCCCGGTCTTCCAGAAGACACAGGGATTGGGACAGAGCCCGGTCGGTGATCTGTCCGAGACCGGACTTGATCGCCGAGAATCGTTGCGGTGTCTCGGTGACGGCGAGGATTGGAACAGCCCAGCTTCGCTTCAGAACCGAGAAGGCGTCATCATCCGGCACACTTTTCAAAATGCGGCTTGCCATGGCCGCAACGACGGCTCCTTCAGCCGTCAGCCGGAACTCTGGCCGCAACGGATGCCCGTGTCCGGGGTTCCGCTCGATCATGTTCAGCCGGACCAGGTGCTCCAGACTGTTCGCAAAGGACGTGCGGCTGGCGCCTGTTGCCGCGACCAGCGGAGCTTGGCGCCCGGGAACTCCGTCATGCAAGAGCGCCAGGATTTTCAGCGACCAGGCCTTTGATGTGAGCTTGACAAGCAGGTCCAATTCCATAAAGTATATTTAATATATTTTTGATGCAAAGGAAAGCGTGATGCCGGTCGTTTCTCTGGAAAACACAATTACCCTGGCCCTTTCGGTGCGCGACAGGCACGCCAGCGCAAAATGGTACGCCGACAATCTCGGCTTCGAACTTCTCTATCATGCCGACGAGGCCGGCTGGAGCGAGCTTCAAACGAAAACCGAAGGGGTCACGCTGGGGTTGGGAGAGCAGGTTGAACCCACACCCGGGAACATGGTTCCTGTGTTCGGGATCGCCGACATTGCGACCGCACGCGCGGCGTTGGAAATCGCCGGTGTAAAGTTCGACGGCGACACGGAAACGATCGAAGGCATGGTCAGCACCGCAACCTTCTATGATCCGGACGGCAATGCACTCATGCTGGCGCAGGATCTTTCGAAATAAATAAATCTCGCGAATTTATGTGTCGTGATATGATATTTTGATCAAAATTCAAATATTGAAGTGAATATATTTTATTTTATTGATTAATTTATTCGCATTGGAACGTGATATTACTGAATTTTAATTAGGAAATACAGAAAAAGAAACAAAATAAATCTCCAAGACGTTTCTTTGATTTGAAAAACAAGGGGTGTCTTTCCAAAAACGGAAACAGACTGGAGGTTGAATATGTCTTTCATGAAAAATCTGACATGCGCCGCGACGGCGATCTGTCTTCTCGCCGGAACGGCCCTTTCTGCAAGTGCCGCAACGCTGATGGTCGGCAACAAATATGCCGGAACCGTCAGCTTCATAGACCTGGATACGGGACAGGAGGTCCAAAGACCGATCACGGGCGGATCGCCTCATGAACTGGCCGTTTCGCCCAATGGCGACAAGGTCGTGGTCGTGTCCTATCTCGAAGACGGCTATATCGGCCGGGAGCTCAACGTGTTTGATGTCGCAACGGCCGAGCATCTGAAGACGATCGATATATCGCCTCATATGGCACCGCATGGCATTGCCTGGCTCGGTGACAGCGACAGCGTGATCGTCACCACCGAGGAAACCCGCGACGTGATCACCGTTGATGTCGTCAAGGGCGAGGTGACCGGGCATGCCGTTCCGGGTCTCATCGGAACCCATCTGCTCGCCATGTCGCCCGATGATCGGATGGCTTATGTCACCAGCCGCGGTTCCGACAAGGTCTCGGTGATCGACGCAAACACGATGGAGATCCTGAACACGGTGAAAGCGGATACCGGTCCGGAGGCG
>JBCDEN010000041.1:0-12386 GCA_039179715.1 Pseudomonadota bacterium | reverse complement strand
TCGAAACAGTGCAGCGCAAAACAAATAATCAATTGACAGATCGCCCGAGCCATCGAATAATTTCATCAAAATTAATTATTATGAAGCTGCCTGATCAGCAAGGCAGCCACTTTGGAGGAACAAGGACGGTGGACGAGCCCCGTACGTCTGGTCGAGGATCGAATTCTGCGCAGTTGCGCCGATACAACGAGCGCATCGTGCTGCAGATCCTGCGACGCGCCGGCGAAGCCTCAAAAGCCGAACTCGCCCGGGCCGTCCAACTCACCAACGCGGCGATCGGCGCAATCATACAGGATCTGATCGAGGAAGGCCTGATTTTCGAGGCCGGCAAACGTCACGACGGCAGCCGCGGACAACCGGCAACGATCTTGAAGCTAGCGCCTGACGGCGCCTATTCCTTCGGTGTTCGCCTGGACCGGACGAACATCGAAACGGTTCTGATGGATTTCTCCGGAAAGATCATCGACCGTCGCATCCATGACATGATCCTTCCGGCTCCTGAGACGACGGTCGACATTCTCGCCGAGGATCTGAACAGTCTGCGCACGAATCTGAACGAGGAAATGCAGGCCCGGATCACCGGCATCGGGCTGGCCCAACCGTTCAATCTCGGTGCCTGGCTGCACGAACTCGGCTTGCCCGAAGCAGACTTCAAGAAATGGGACGGTTTCGATCTTGCCGCCGCGCTTGAAGACACAATGGCCCTGCCCGTATTCAGCGAAAATGACGGGACGGCTGCCGCGGTCGCGGAACTGTTCTATGGACAGGGCCGCCAGCATGACAACTTCCTCTACCTGTTTCTCGGGCCGGCAATCGGCGGCGGGCTGGTGCTCAAGGGCGACGTGATCAAGGGCATGTCGGGAAACGCTGCCGACGTCGCGTTCATGCCGGTGCCACCAAGCGTTTTGCCGACGGCACCAAAACCCAAGCAGGCATGGGACCTCTTGTTGACACGCGCATCTCTTGTTTCCTTTGCGCGGCATCTGTCGCCGGACGGTTTTGAGGAACTGGACCGGTCCGACCTTCAGGCGGCCGTTGAAGCAAATGACCCGAAATATGCCGAGTGGCTGGACGACTGCGCCGCCGCACTCGGTCTGGCGCTGCGGTCCGCATATGCCCTGCTCGACATTCCGCTTGTCGTGATCGACGGCGATCTGAGAGGTTCTTTCCCGGAAACCTTCCGGCAAAAGGTCAAGTCCGCCGTGGAAATGGCGGCGCCCGAAGAGCGGCATTCGCCCGAAATCGAAATTGGCAGTTTCGCCCATGATGCCGGTGCGATCGGCGCGGCGAGCCTGCCTCAGTTTTTCAACTTCTCACCCAGGGCAGCCATTCTGACAGGTGGGAAAGACAAGGGACCCGCTGGAGCAGGCAGTGCGGAAGACAAAGCCAGCTTTCCGGCAAGGGCAGCGAGATTGGGGTCACATCTGGCCGAACCCAACCGCTCAAACTGAAATAGGCCAGGGAGGAAAAAACACATGATCCGCAAATTACTTGCGACTGGTTCAGTCCTTGCTGCCATGGCGGCGGCACCGGCAGCGGCGGCAGATATTTCAGCCTGCCTCATCACCAAAACCGATACCAACCCGTTCTTCGTGAAGATGAAAGAAGGCGCGACGGCCAAGGCAGGAGAGCTTGGCATCGAACTGAAATCCTTCGCCGGCAAGGTCGACGGCGACCATGAGACCCAGGTTGCCGCCATCGAAACCTGCATTGCTGACGGCGCGAAGGGCATCCTGCTGACCGCATCCGACACATCCTCGATCGTGCCGGCCGTGCAGCAGGCTCGTGACAACGGCCTTCTCGTGATCGCGCTCGACACGCCGCTCAGCCCGATCGATGCAGCGGACGCGACCTTCGCAACCGACAACTTCCTGGCCGGCGAACTGATCGGCAAGTGGGCGGCAGGCGCGCTTGGCGACAAGGCAGCTGATGCGAAGATCGGCATGCTTGACCTCGCCATCAGCCAGCCAACTGTTGGCGTTCTGCGTGACCAGGGCTTTCTCCAGGGCTTTGGCATCGACCTCGGCGATCCGAACAAGTGGGGCGATGAGACCGATGCACGCATCGTCGGCAACGACGTGACACAGGGCAACGAGGAAGGTGGCCGCCGCGCCATGGAAAACCTTCTCGCCAAAGATCCGATGATCAATGTCGTCTACACGATCAACGAGCCTGCCGCCGCAGGTGCGTATGAGGCCCTCAAGTCAATCGGGCGCGAAAACGACGTACTGATCGTATCGGTCGACGGCGGCTGCCCGGGCGTGCAGAACGTCAAGGACGGCGTCATCGGTGCGACTTCGCAACAATACCCTCTGCTTATGGCATCCTTGGGCATTGAAGCCATCAAGACCTGGGCCGACAACGGCACCAAGCCCCAAAATACACCGGGGAAGGACTTCTTCGACACCGGCGTGGCTCTGGTCACCGACAAGCCGGTTGACGGCGTCGAGTCCATCGACACCGCCAAGGGCACGGATCTCTGCTGGGGCTAAAAGAGGCTAAAGATCCGGGGGGCAGATCACTTGCCTCCCGGGTTTTCTCGAAATTTGGATCGTAACCGACAAGGGTGGGCGGTCGTGTGACTGTGTGATCCGCCACGGGAGAGGAAGAGATGTCTCAAACCAAGGAAGGTACTGAGAACTTCGAAGCTGCCGCCAACAGAGCGGACTCGGTCGCCGAATTCGAAGATCACCGCCGCGGCTTTCTTGGACAGGTGCAACACACGCTGCACGCCAATCCGTCACTGGTGCCGCTGATTGTTCTCATTGTCGCAATTATCGTTTTCGGTCTGTTGTTGGGGTCCAAGTTCTTTTCGCCTTTTGCGATGACGCTGATCCTGCAGCAGGTGCAGATCGTGGGCATCGTGGCAGCTGCACAAAGCCTGATTATCCTGACTGCCGGTATCGACTTGAGCGTCGGTGCAATCATGGTTTTTTCTTCGGTAATCATGGGACAGTTCACATTCCGCTATGGAATTCCTGCTCCGGTTGCCGTTGCCTGCGGCCTTGCCGCTGGCACCATGATTGGCGCCTTGAACGGATGGCTGGTAAGCCGTGTCAAGCTCCCGCCGTTCATCGTCACCCTGGGGATGTGGCAGATTGTGCTTGCGACGAATTTTCTGTACTCGGCAAACGAAACCATCCGTTCGCAGGAAATCGAGGCCAACGCTCCGTTTCTTCAATTCTTTGGGACGAAGTTCAACATCGGCGGCGCCGTGTTCACGGTCGGCGTGGTCTTCATGCTGATCCTGGTGTTTGTGCTTGCCTACGCGCTTCGTCACACCGCCTGGGGACGGCACGTCTATGCTGTTGGCGACGATCCCGAAGCTGCCGGACTGTCGGGCGTCAACGTCCACAGAACACTGATGTCGGTCTACATGCTTTCCGGACTTATCTGCGCCTTTGCCGGGTGGGCCCTGATCGGTCGCATCGGGTCCGTGTCACCGACTTCCGGACAGCTCGCGAATATTGAAAGTATCACCGCTGTGGTAATCGGTGGCATCTCGCTGTTTGGCGGACGAGGATCGATCCTTGGATCTTTGTTCGGAGCGTTGATCGTCGGCGTTTTCACACTTGGGCTCAGGCTGCTCGGCGCAGATGCGCAATGGACCTTTCTCCTCATCGGACTTCTTATTATCGCTGCCGTGGCAGCCGACCAGTGGATCAGAAAGGTATCGGCATAATGACTGATAATGTTCCAATCGTAGAGGGGCGCGGTATCGTCAAGCGTTATGGTCATGTCACCGCCATAGACCATTCCGATTTTGAATTGCGCAACAACGAAATCCTGGCTGTCATTGGAGACAACGGCGCTGGCAAGTCGTCGATCGTCAAGGCGATCTGTGGTGCCACCATACCGGATGAGGGTGAAATCCTGATCGACGGCAAACCGGTCCATTTCACGTCGCCGACCGAGGCGCGGGAAATGGGGATCGAAATCGTCTACCAAACTCTCGCAATGTCACCGGCGATGTCGATCGCGGACAACATGTTCATGGGGCGCGAAATCCGCAAGCCGGGCTTCATGGGAAAATTCCTGCGGCAACTCGACCGGCCGGCGATGGAAAAGTTTGCGCGTGAAAAGCTCACGGAGCTTGGCCTTATGACCGTGCAATCGATCAACCAGACAGTTGAGACCTTATCAGGCGGACAGAGGCAAGGTGTGGCAGTGGCCAGGGCCGCCGCCTTTGCGACGAAATTCATAATCATGGACGAGCCGACCGCCGCGTTGGGTGTCAAGGAAAGCCGGCGGGTGCTGGAACTGATCCAGGACGTGAAATCGAGAGGGATACCGATCGTTTTGATCAGCCACAACATGCCGCACGTTTTCGAGGTCGCGGACCGCATCCACATCCATCGGCTGGGCAAACGGCTTTGCACCGTCAGACCAAAGGACTGCTCAATGTCCGATGCGGTTGCGCTGATGACGGGAGCTATGGATCCGCCGGAAAATCTCGCGGCCTGAAAATTTGTAAATCTCAGGGAGACCGCGGTTCGGCTGCGCCGGACCGTTTCATGAAACACGACGAACGTCTGGACTTGAAATGTTCCTGATCTGCGGTGAAGCCCTTTTCGACCTGTTCGGCGACGAAGGCGCGCAAGACGGTGCCAGATTTGATGCGAGGATCGGCGGATCGCCCTTCAACGTCGCGATGGGCCTCGCACGTCTGGGAGAAAGTGCCGGATTTTTCGGTGGTATTTCCAACGACACGCTCGGGGCGAAACTCGTTGAGAAGTTCCGAAAGGAAGGCGTCTCTGAGCGCTACATCCTCAGAACCGACTACCTGACCACGCTGAGCCTTGTCCAGAAGGACGAGCAGGGTCACCCTGCCTATACGTTTTACGGTGCGAGTGCTGCCGATCGGATGGTCACCCTGGATGATCTGCCCGACTTCGACGAACCGCCGATGTTCCTGCATCTGGGGTCCTATACCGCCCTGGTCGAACCCGTGGCGGGAACGTTGAAAGCCCTGATCGAACGCGAACGCGCCCGCTCGCTGGTTTCGTTCGACCCGAACATCCGACCGACGGTGGAACCTGATCTGGAGTTGTGGCGGCAGAACACGGAAGCCCTTGCACCGCTTGCCGATGTCATCAAGGTGAGCGACGAAGACCTGGCGCTGATCACGCCCCGGGAAGAAATCGCCGCGATCGCCCGCAGATGGATCGCCGGCGGCACCGCGCTCGTCATCGTTACCCGCGGCAGCGCAGGCGCCCTCGCCTTCGGCCGTTCTTTCGAAACACAATGCCCCGGCATTCAGGTAAAGGTGGAAGATACGGTCGGCGCGGGCGACACGTTTCAGGCCGCGTTGCTGGCAGGGCTCAAAAGGCTTGGGGCAACTGACCGAAAATCGCTTGAGCAGCTTGACGGTGCGCGCGTGAACCGTCTTCTTGAATTCGCGGTTCAGGCTGCGGCAATCACCTGTTCGCGACGCGGTGCCGATCTCCCGCGGATTGCGGAACTGCAAAAAGAATGGTCAAAGCTCATTTGAGGGGCTGACAAACGATTTAAATCGATTTAAAAGCCTCTCGAGTACAGCTGGAGCCGCAACAAGGCCCGGCAACGGAAAAGCTGTTGGAAGGAAGACCCATGGCGGTACGCGTCATTGAAGTTCAGGAATTCGACCTGATCGTATTCGGAGCATCCGGAGATTTGGCGCACCGCAAGCTGCTTCCCGCTCTCTATCACCGCGATGCGGACGGGCAGATGCCTGAAAATGCACGCATCATCTGCAGTGCGCGCCGCGACTATACGGATGACGACTACAGGGCCTGGGCGGAAAACGCACTCAAGGAACACGTCAAGGATCTTGACGATGAGCATCTCGCGCAGTTCCTCAAGCGGCTGCGCTATGTCAAGATTGATGTCGCAACGGGCAAGGGGTTCGAGGACCTGAAAACGGTTCTGGATGAGCGCGAGGATGTCATCCGCGCCTTTTATCTGGCGGTCGGGCCCGATCTGTTTGGCACAATCAGCGAAAATCTCGGCAGGATCGGCGTCGTCAACAGGCATTCCCGCGTGGTCATGGAAAAGCCGATCGGCAAGGACGGCGCTTCGGCCAAGGCGCTCAACGACACGGTCGGTGCCGTTTTCAAGGAAGACCAGATTTTCCGTATCGATCACTACCTCGGCAAGGAGACGGTTCAGAACCTGATGGCGCTTCGGTTTGCCAACGCCCTGTTCGAGCCGCTCTGGAACGCGGCGCATATCGATCATGTCCAGATCACGGTTGCCGAGTCCCTTGGAACAGGCGGACGCGCCGGCTATTACGATACCGCCGGCGCCCTGCGGGACATGGTCCAGAACCATATCCTTCAGCTGTTATGCCTCGTTGCGATGGAACCGCCGGAGTCGATGGATGCGGACAGCGTCCGGGATGAAAAACTCAAGGTACTGAAGGCCCTCACCCCGATCGACGCACAAGGCACCGACAAGCTGACCGTGCGCGGTCAGTATCGTGCCGGTGCATCCGCGGGCGGTGCCGTTCCGGGGTATCTTGAAGAACTGGGCAATGACGAGAGCCGGACGGAAACCTTCGTCGCACTCAGGGCGGACATTGCCAACTGGAGATGGGCGGGCGTCCCGTTCTATCTGCGTACGGGAAAACGGCTGGCCCAGCGCGTTTCGGAAATCGTCGTGCAGTTCCGCCCGATCCCGCATTCCATTTTCGATACCGAAACGGGAAAGATCACCGCCAACCGTCTGATCATCCGCCTGCAGCCCGACGAAGGCGTGCAGATGCAGATCATGATCAAGGACCCCGGCCCCGGCGGCATGCGCCTCAGGCAGGTTCCGCTCGACATGAGTTTTGCGGACGCCTTCAAGGTGCGCAACCCGGACGCATACGAGCGTCTGATTATGGATGTGATCCGGGGCAACCAGACCCTGTTCATGCGCCGCGACGAGGTCGACGCCGCGTGGGCCTGGATCGACCCGATCCTCGCTGCATGGGCAGCATCCAAGGAAACCCCCAAGGGATACACCGCCGGCACCTGGGGCCCGTCGGCCGCCATCGCGCTTGTGGAGCGTGACGGGCGCACATGGTCGGAGGAAGACGGCGTCTAAAGAGCTCTTGCAGGCGAGAGCCTGCACGTTTTCTGCCATTTAAATCGATTAGATAAGGTCATCGGGCAAACGCGCCCTATGTGCCGAGAGACACCCCACCCAGCCTCTAACGGCGAGGAAAGGATCAGAACCATGACAATCCAGGATCGCATCGGCGAGGTTACGGAACGGATCGTCAAGCGCAGTCACGACAGCCGCTCCCTCTACATGGAACGGATCGGCGCGGCGGCCGAAAAGGGGCCGCAGCGGTCCCGTCTTTCCTGCGGCAACCTTGCGCATGGATTTGCCGCCTGCGGCGTGTCCGACAAACGGGCGCTTTCAGGAGAAATTGTTCCGAATCTTGGCATCGTCACCTCCTATAACGACATGTTGTCGGCGCACCAGCCCTATGAAACCTACCCTTCAATGATCCGCGAGGCAGCCCATGAGGCCGGCGCTGTTGCCCAGGTTGCCGGCGGCGTTCCGGCCATGTGCGACGGCGTCACCCAGGGCCAGGAAGGCATGGAATTGTCCCTGTTTTCCCGCGATGTCATTGCGATGGCAGCCGCAGTCGGCCTGTCGCACCAGATGTTCGACGCCGCCGTCTTTCTCGGCATCTGCGACAAGATCGTTCCAGGTCTTGCGATCGCGGCCCTTTCCTTCGGTCACTTGCCTGCTGTCTTCATTCCGGCGGGCCCCATGACCACCGGCATCTCGAATGACGACAAGGCCAAAGTCCGGCAGCTATACGCTGAGGGAAAGGTCGGCCGCGACGCGCTTCTTGAAAGCGAATCCGCAGCCTATCACTCGCCCGGAACATGCACATTCTACGGAACTGCGAACTCCAATCAGATGCTGATGGAAATCATGGGTCTGCACATGCCCGGCTCCTCTTTTGTCAATCCGGGCACACCGCTGCGCGATGCGCTGACAAAGGAAGCGGCAAAACGCGCCCTTGCCATAACGGCGCTCGGAAACGAATACACCCCGGCGGGCGAGATCATCGATGAAAAGGCGATCGTCAACGGCGTGGTCGGTCTCCATGCCACGGGCGGATCCACCAATCACACGATGCATCTCGTCGCCATTGCGGCGACGGCCGGAATAAAACTCACCTGGGACGACATTTCCGAGCTGTCGGACGTCGTGCCGCTGCTCGCCCGGGTCTACCCGAACGGCAAGGCCGATGTGAACCACTTCCAGGCTGCCGGAGGTCTTGCTTTCCTCATTCGCGAGCTTTTGTCGGACGGCTATCTGCATCGGGACGTAAAGACGGTCTATGGAACCGACCTGTCCGGCTATACCGTCGAAGCCAAGCTGGATGAAAACGGCGACATCCTGCGCAATGACGCCCCCCGGACGTCTGGCGACGAGACCGTTCTGGCACCCCTCTCCAAGGCCTTCCAGCCGACCGGTGGCCTGAAGATGCTGAGCGGCAATCTCGGCAAGGCCGTGATCAAGGTCTCGGCGGTCGCAAAGGAACGTCACATCATCGAGGCACCGGCACGGGTGTTCCATTCCCAGGATGCCTTCCTCGACGCCTTCAACAAGAAGGAACTGAAGGGGGACGTCGCTGCCGTGGTCCGGTTTCAGGGGCCGAAGGCGATGGGCATGCCCGAATTGCACAAGCTGACGCCGTGCCTCGGTATCCTCCAGGACAAGGGCTACAAGGTCGCGCTGATCACGGACGGCCGCATGTCGGGCGCGTCCGGCAAGGTCCCGGCGGCCATTCATGTCACGCACGAAGCGGAGAACGGAGGGCCGATCGCACGTGTCCGCGACGGCGACATGATCCGCATCGATGCCGTCACCGGCGAACTGACAGTTCTCGTGGATGAGCAGGAATTCGCTGCGCGGCCGCTTGCGGTTGCCGATCTCAGCGAACATCAATTCGGTGTCGGCCGCGATCTTTTCACGGCCTTTCGTGCCAATGTCAGCACCGCGGACAGCGGCGCGCACGTATTCGGCGCGTAATCAGAAAACTTGGAGAATTCAATGGCACAGGATATCGCAAAAATAGAAACGGTGATGTGCGCCGCGCCCGTCATACCGGTTCTGGTTGTCGAAGATCCGCAAAAGGCCGTCCCGATGGCAACGGCCCTGGTGAAGGGCGGCCTGCCGGCAATCGAAATCACGTTGCGGACGGAGCGTGCGCTGGAAGCCATTGAAGCTGTCAGCAAACATGTCGAGGGTGCGATTGTCGGCGCCGGGACAGTGCTGAACGCAAAACAATATGATGCTGCGGTCGCGGCGGGATCCAGGTTCATCGTTTCGCCAGGGGCCACGAGAGATCTTCTGGACGCAGCCGATGGTCACGATGTTCCCCTTCTTCCAGGTGCGGCCACCGCTTCCGAAGTCATGTTTCTGCTTGAGCGCGGCTATGAGCGCTTGAAGTTTTTCCCTGCCGAACAGGCAGGAGGCGCGTCCTATCTGAAGTCGCTCTCCTCTCCGCTGGCGGCGGCGAAATTCTGCCCGACCGGTGGTGTCAGCCTGGACAAGGCCCCGACCTATCTTGCCCTTCCCAATGTCCTGTGTGTTGGCGGGTCATGGATCGCGGACGCCAAGGCGGTTTCGTCGGAAGATTGGGCAGGCATTGAAGAACGCGCTCGAGCCGCAAGCAGTCTCAACAGCTGACTGTCTTGACAAGGCTTGATGCGGAAAAGAGACCGTGCGCTCAGGCGTCTTCGGTATCCGCTGCGGCGGCATAGAGCTCGCCTGACGTGTCCACGCCGTCCGTTTCTTCAAGCGTTCGGTCCCAGAGCAGCCGCAAACCGGCGGACTTGTCGTTGCGCCATGCAAACTCCGCAACAACCGGTTTGTTGAACTTCTGCATCGTCAGAAGCACTTCCTCCGGCAGCGCGGTAAGCCCGATTGCCTTGACCTTGCAGCCGTTCTTGGCAGCATCGACAATGGTGGCCTCTATTTCCGTGATGCCTTCCAGATCGGCGATTTTCGCAGGTATCTTGACGTCGCTCCTCTTCTCGCGGCGTTTGTCGCAGACCTTGCTTTCGCTGGTCACGAACACCACCGATGCGTCATTGCCCTTGACGGATGTTACCTGGGCCTTGGAGAGTTTCCGCGCACCTGAAAAACGGATGCCGATATTCTTGTAAAGCTCCTCGACATGTTCCGAGGTCACCTTGCAGCCCCACTCGTTCACGTTGGAGATCACGGCATCGATGATTGCAAGCGTGTCGAAATCGACAACCTGGACATCTTCGCCGGCTTCAGGATTTTCCTGAAGATGCGCGAGGGAAGGATCCATTTTCACGTTGCTCATGGGTTGAAAACACCTGAAATCTGCTTCTGTTCATCACCTGTGCGGAGCGAGCACGCGCATCCGACCATGCATTGAAACTCCTAATTTCCCGTCAATTCCGGCGACTTTCCGAAGCAGTGGCCGCGCAACAGCACATTCATGGCTTCCGGCGACGGAGCCGCTCTTCAGAAAAATCTCCACTACGTCAGATTGCTGTGCTAATTGGAGCGCTGTCCGACGTGACCGAAATCCGGATAGTTAAATCGATTTAAGAGGAAGTCTCATGACACTCGAAGCGACACTCATGTCTCTCACCCGACAGGCTGAAAAGTTGAATGGCACCACGCTTCGGACCCTGTTTGCAGGCGACCCCGACCGTTTTGCAAAATTCTCGGCGCGGACGGACGACCTTCTGCTCGACTATTCGAAAACGAAAATCGACAGTGACGCCCTGGCAGGGCTGCTGGCGCTGGCGGCCATGGCCGATGTCGAAGGCCGGCGTGCCGCGATGTTCGCAGGCGAAAAGATCAACGAAACCGAAAAACGCGCGGTGCTCCATACCGCGCTCCGCAACAGGTCGGACATACCTGTCATGCTCGACGGTGAAGACGTGATGCCGGATGTCCGTGCGGTGCTGGATGCCATGGCGGATTTTGCCGAAGCTGTCCGGTCAGGTGAACTGGTCTCGTCGTCTGGTGCACCCTTCACCGACGTCGTCAACATCGGCATCGGCGGCTCCGATCTCGGCCCGGTCATGACCACGCTCGCGCTGGCGCCATATCACGACGGACCGGAATTGCACTACGTTTCCAACGTGGACGGGGCCCATATCGCGGACACGCTGGAAAAACTCGACCCCGAAACGACGCTGATCATCGTCGCGTCAAAGACGTTCACGACCATCGAAACCATGACCAACGCGGCGACCGCACGCAAGTGGATCGCATCAGCCCTTGGCGAAGAGGCGGTCGGCAAACACTTCGCGGCGGTGTCGACCGCCCTTGACAAGGTTGCCGCCTTCGGGATCGACGGCACGCGTGTGTTCGGTTTCTGGGACTGGGTTGGCGGCCGCTATTCCATCTGGTCCGCCATCGGCCTGCCGCTGATGATCGCGATCGGTCCGGATGCGTTCAGTGATTTCCTGGAGGGAGCCCACGCTCTCGATGTTCACTTCCAGGAAGCGCCGCTTGAAAACAACCTACCGGTTCTGATGGCCCTGATCGGCATCTGGCACCGGGATGTCCTCGGTTATGGCGCAAGAGCCGTTCTGCCCTATGACCAGCGCCTGTCCCGCCTTCCTGCCTATCTCCAGCAACTCGACATGGAATCGAACGGAAAACGTGTGAAGCTGGATGGAAGCCCGGTCGACATGGATACCGGCCCGCTTGTGTGGGGGGAACCTGGCACGAACGGTCAGCACGCCTTTTACCAGTTGCTGCATCAGGGCACGACTGTCATTCCCTGCGAGTTCCTTATCGCCAAGGAAGGCCACGAGGACGACCTGCGCCATCACCACGAGCTCCTGACGGCCAACTGTCTTGCGCAATCGGAAGCGCTGATGCTCGGACGGACGCTTGAGGAAGCCGAAGCCATTCTCACAGCTTCGGGGATGTCCGAAAGCGACGTCGAGCGGCTTGCACCGCACAAGGTGTTTCCCGGTGACCGCCCGTCCTTCACGCTCGTCTACGACAAGCTGACCCCATATGCGCTCGGACGTCTGATCGCGTTATACGAGCATCGCGTCTTTGTGGAAGGCGTCATCTGGGGTATCAACTCGTTCGATCAGTGGGGCGTGGAACTCGGCAAGGAACTGGCGACCGCGCTCCTGCCCATGGTCAAGGGCGACGCAGCGGCAGACGGAAAAGATGCATCCACACGCGGCTTGCTTTCGGTCCTGAAGAACTGATCGCAACCGCCATACTTTCGCCCAACGGACTCTATCTGTTCCTGAGCATCGAAAGACTCTGCCCGGACAACAAGTTGAGTTTTGTGTACTGTAGGAATTGATAGATTGCCCCAGCGCGCAAAGCAGCTTAACCTTGGCAAGACTTTAAACTATTGAAATTGCCGCACCCAGCGGTCT
>JBCDEN010000113.1:0-8598 GCA_039179715.1 Pseudomonadota bacterium | reverse complement strand
CGCTCCTGTTCGGATTGGTCATTGCCTTTTCCGACTGGAACCTGGCATCCCCTGATGGGCGGAAATTCAACGGCATAGACAACCTCCGGCAAATGTGGAACGACCCGTTCTACTGGAACGCGCTGCGCAACATGGTCTGGTATACCCTCGCGATCATCGTTGAATATGCCATCGCGTTCGGCCTTGCACTGCTTCTCAACGCGGAAATACGGGCGCGCAAGTTCTTTCGCGTGGCGTTCCTGCTACCGCTCATGCTGTCGCCGGTCGCAGTGTCCTGGATGATCGGCAAATCGATGCTGGAGAACCGGTTCGGCCCGGTGGCCAGACTGTTGCGGGAGCTGGGGGTGGATAATCCCTCCTTCTTTTCATCTCCCGAAATCGCCCAGCTGATGATCATGCTGATGGATGCCTGGACCTACATTCCCTTCATGATGATCATGATACTGGCGGGACTGCAGGCGATCCCGCGAGAGCTCAACGAGGCAGCGCGCGTCGACGGGGCGGGCGCGTGGACCCAGTTTTGGGAAGTCACTTTCCCGCTCATGCTGCCGGTTTCCATCACCGCGATCCTGATCCGGATCATCTTCAAACTGAAGCTTGCCGACATCATCATCAACGTCACATCCGGGGGACCCGGCGGGGCGACGGACAGTGTGACGAGCTTCATATTCCGGGAGTATCGCGACCGGTCCAATGTCGGCTATGGAACGCTTCTTGCCATTGTCTATCTGGTCATCATCGTCATTGCGATGACCCTTCTGATCAAGGCGGCGGACCGCTGGATGCGCCCGAGGTACTGAGATGACGACCCAGATATTCCACGACACGGATGCAGACCGGACCTTCAGGGCCAAGCGGATCTCCGGACGTATTCTGATCTACGGTATCCTGATCGTCTGGGCGTTCATTTCGATCTTTCCGATCTACTGGACGATCACGACAAGCTTCAAGATGGCGCCCGACGTCATGAAGGGCAACATGGTGCCGTGGTGGGATTACATCCCGAAGTGGCTCGGATGGCGCTCGCTCGGGCTTTCGCCGGACACCATTGCGAACGAGAGTACGGTTCGGGGGGAGTTCCTGAAAAGGTTCTGGAATTCAACCGTCGTCGCTGTCTCCGCTTCCACGCTTGCGGTGATATTGGGAAGCATGACCGCGTATGGCCTGTCGCGGTTCAACTACCGTTTCGGCTTCATGCGGAACCCGGACATTTCGTTCTTCTTCCTGAGCCAGCTAATCCTGCCGCCGGTCGTTCTCGCGCTTCCCTTTCTGGTGCTCTACAAATCGCTCGCGATGCTGGATACGCGCATCGGCCTCATTCTGCTTTATACGCTGACCGTTCTGCCTATCGTGATCTGGATCATGCGGGATCAGTTCGGCTCCATTCCGACCGAACTTGAAGAAGCGGCGCTTGTCGACGGACTGTCGATATGGGGCGCGTTCCTGACCATCATACTGCCGATTGCGGCACCCGGTATGGTCGCGTCGTTCATCCTGTCGCTGGTTCTGACCTGGAACGAGTATTTCTTTGCCGCGCTGCTGACCTCAAGCCATGCCACGACCCTGCCGGTGATGGTCGCCAGTCAGACCGGGTCGCAGGGAATAAGCTGGTGGTCCATGGCAGCACTCAGCTTCGCTGCCATTCTGCCGCTGATCATCATCGGCATCGCGCTGGAGCGCTTTATTATCAAGGGCATGGCTGCCGGCGCGGTGAAATGACCGTCCGTGCAGGAACGGGCCACGCGGCCGGCTATCCGAGTTCGGCGGCGATGTCCTTGGTCTGCTCGTAGAGCCGACGGAACAGCGGATAGGCCTTGCGGTAGCTTTGAACGGCGTTCGGGTGGATCGTCAGAGACGCCGGATTCCACGCGGCAATGTCGTCAACCTCCGCTTCACCGATCGCCAGCCGGGCCAGGAATGCGTCTCCGTAGCTTGCGCCGACCGTTTTCCGGCAGACGATCTGGCTCAATCCGGACGTATCCGATGTGCCTTGCAGCCAGATGGTGTTCTTGGTACCGCCGCCGACCGCCAGAATGCGTGCCGGTTCGACACCGGCATCCCGATACGTCTCGACGACATGGGCCGTTCCGAACGTGATCCCCTCAAGCAGGGCCCGGTACATGTGCCCGCGCGTATGGGTCAGGTTCAGGCCGAAAAATGTCCCCTTCGCATGCGGGTCATGCAAGGGCGTCCGCTCACCGGAAAAATAAGGCAGAAAGAGCAGTCCGTCCGCGCCGGGCGCAATCGCCTCCGCTTCTTGCGCAAGGGTTGAAAACGCATCCTCCCTCGTCAGTTCGCGCGCGAACTGATCGCGAAACCAGTGCGTCAGCGTTCCTGAGGTCGCAAGCCCCGCCATGGATGCGTGCTGCCCCGGAAACAGCCACGGTGCGTACCAGAGCCGCCCATCGCGAACGCGGTCCTCGGTCAATGTGATGATGAAGATGGTCGAGCCGTACATCATCATCATGTCGCCGCTTGACCGGACGCCGACGCTGAGCGCTTCCGCAGCCGCGTCAATGGTTCCCGCTGTAACGGGCGTGCCTTCTGCAACGCCCGTTTCGGCAGCAGCCCCCGAGGTCACGCGGCCCGCGATGTCGGACGACCACAGCAATCGCGGCAGCTTTTCCGGCTGCAGGATCTCCGGAGCCAGATCGAAGCACCAGTCCTGCGTGGTCACATCATAGAGGGGGGAAAAATTCGCCGCCGTATAGTGGTCGATCACGTATTCGCCGGTCAGCCGGTGAACGATGAAGCTGGTGGACGTCAGGATCTTGTGCGCCCGTTCATAGATCTCCGGGCGATTGTTTTTCAGCCACAGGATCTTCGGGCCCACCGACTGGGATGTGAGCGCGTTGCCGCATCGCTGAAGCAGAACATCGTTGCCGATCCGGTCGGTGAGCTCCGAGACTTCGCTCATGGCTCGGGTGTCGACCCCGTAAAGCACACCGTTCATCAGCGGGGAGCCGTCCCCGTCGACCGGCAACATGCAGGGCCCGATCGCAGAACAGGCAACGCATTTGATCTCATCACCGGTGATGCCGGTCTGCGCGATAAGGTCCCTGGTGACCGTGACGAAGTCCCCCCACCAGTCCTCCTCCGGCCGGTGTTCCGCCCATCCCGGTTGCGGCACCGTCATTTCGTGGGCGTGACGGGCGGTTGCAGCGACGTTGCCCTTCGCATCCACCAGGACGCCCTTGGTTTCATAAGTGCCGATGTCAACGCCGAGGGTATAGGTCATGGGCCGCGGTCCAACTTTGTTTCCGGCGTGATTTCCTCCAGGGCGGCGCACAAGAGCCGGGCCAGGTCCTCAAGATCGCTGATCTGGCACACTTCCAGCGAGGAGTGGCTGTATCGCATGGGAAAGCCGACATCGATCGAGGCGACGCCTTCGCCCACAAGCTGCACGTAGCTGAGGTCGGTCAGGATGCCCACCTGCGCTGATCGCTGGAGCGGCATCTGGAGACCTGCAGCCGCATTTTCAAAAACGGTCACCAGTGTGGGATGCGGCAGGACACCATTGAGTGTTCCGCGCCCGTGAAAACTGTAAAGACTGATCCCGGGCCCGCCGCCGAGGCGCATCTCACCGATGTCGGACATGTCCGGCGTGTCACACGCCAGCATCAGATCGACCTGGATCGCGATATCGGGCTTCAGGTTCTGGGCAGCGACAACGGCACCCCGCAGATTGAATTCTTCCTGTGTGGAGAACACGACATGGACGGTCGGCCCGCCCTGCCGCCCGGCGAGTGACCTGGCGACCTCCAGAAGCACGGCACATCCGGCCCTGTCGTCTATTGCCGTGCCCGCGACACGTCCCTCGGCAAGGTGCATGTAGTTCGGTGCATAGGTGACCGGTGTCCCGATCTGGATTCCGTCCGCCTCTACGGACGCCTTGCTCGTGTAGCCGGCATCGATGAAAAGCTCCGATGCCTTGGGAACCGTATATTTTTCGTCGGGTTGGGTGGCGTGATGGCTTTTGTTTGCAATAATGCCGGGTATGTCATTGCCGTTCCTGGCGCACAGCACGACGGCTTGCGACAGCAGGGCACGCTCGGGCACGCCGCCGAGCCTTTGAACCCGGATCAGGCCGTTCTCTTCAATCTTCCTGACGACAAATCCCAATTGGTCCATATGGGTGAAAAGCATCACCGAATGCCCGGTTCCCGGGAAAGTCGCGATCAGGTTGCCGAGACGGTCAGTCCTGCACGGGACCGGCATTCTGGCGGCAATCTCGCCGGCGACGCGTTCCTCATGACCGGACAGCCCGGGAATCATGACAAGCGCCTGCAGGTCTTCGCCGATCATCGCGCGGACCTCGCGCGGTCCATGAACTGCTTCGCCCGGTCCGGATCGACCGGGTTCCAGGTGTTGCCGTCCACCTTCAGGCTCGAACCGACGACACATCCGTCGGCAATACGAAGAACGTCGGCAACCGTGTGAAGCTTCACGCCCGTATTGGCCAGCACGGGCGTGTCGGGTAGAGCGTTCTTGACCGCTTCGAGATCTTCCATACGTGCCGCCTCTCCGGTGATTTGGCCTGAGACGAGAATGGCGTCGGGGATAGAGGAGAAAACCGCTGAGCGGGCGCGATCGGCAAGCGGCCGCCGATCGAGACTGTCGGCAAACTCTGCGCAGACATTGTAGAGCATCAGGAGATCGTCTCTTTCAAGGCGCCTCCGATACCGCAGGGCCTCTCCGGCATCCGGTGTCCAGTGTCCCATGTCGCTGGCATAGGCACCGGTGAAGATCTCACGGCAGAACGCCGCGCCGCATGCGGCGGAAAGTGCGACCGTGCTCTTGGGATCCCACAGAACATTGACCCCGAAGGGGACGGTTATCTGGTCCCGGAGACGGCCAATCACATAGGCCATCGTGGTCGTGCTCGCCGTGTCGACTTCAAACTCGTAGGGGCGGTCATTTTCGTTTCCGAACATGACGGCGTCGACGCCTGCGGCCTGAAGCGCGTGAAGATCGGCTTCAGCGTCGCTGATCAGACCGGAGAGGCCGCGCTCCGCATCGTAAAGCGGTGTTCCGGGCAAAGCCCCGAAATGAACCATGGCGATCACGGGTTTGGGCGTTCCAAAAACAGATTCGAAATTCGCCATTGGTTTCCTCCGCGCTCTCTTGCAACCGAAAATAAAGGTGCAGTCCAGGGTCAGGACCCATTAATTTGGATGAATTGGGTGGGATGAATTTGTTCGGATACGAGGTGCAAAGCTGCGGGAAACCATCCGGTTTCCAAAGATTTGCAACGATGTTGCCGGGCAAATTCACCTTATCCCTCCAGGACGCAAAAACGGCTTCGATCCGCAACGTCAAACCGCTCAACCGGGCAGGAAGCCCGCTTGTCGCGCTTTTCCTTGCAGCTCGTCGCCGTTTGCTGCGCCAATTCAACAAATTAATGGATCCTGACCCTAGCGTATTCGATACTAGTCACCTGAATCTGAAGTTCGACTCATTTTGCAGCGGGCTTCGAACGAACTTCAAATTCACCGCACTAGCATATCAGTTAAAAGGAGGCATGCCATGGCGTTGCAGACACGACATTGGGACCGGCTCGGAAACGGGGGCGTTACCGTTACGAAACTTGGGTTCGGAACTGCGCCGCTCGGCAATCTGTACCGGGCAATCCCGGACGCGGACGCCCAGGCGATACTGACAAAGTCCTGGGAATCGGGCGTACGTTACTTTGACACGGCCCCGCTCTATGGGCTTGGTCTCTCGGAAACCCGGCTCAATCCGTTTTTGCGCGGCAAGGATCGGGACAGTTATGTCTTGTCGACGAAGATTGGCAGGATCCTTGCAGCAACCCGGCCCGAAGAGCGCGACGGGTTCGGCAAATGGTTCGACGTGCCCGCACGTCGCGAAATCTACGACTACACCTATGACGGTGTGCTGCGCTCGATCGAATTCAGTCTGGAACGGTTGGGAATTGACCGGATCGACATCCTGTTTGCCCACGATCTGGATATTTTCAACCACGGCACGCAGGACATGCTCGATGCCAAGCTGAACGAGTTCATGAATGGCGGATACAAGGCGCTGCTCTCGTTGCGGGAGCAAGGCACGATCAAGGCATTCGGCGCCGGGGTGAACGAATGGCAGCCTTGCCAATGGATGGCCGAACGCGGCGATTTCGACATCTTCCTTCTGGCTGGCAGATACACCCTGCTTGAGCAGGACGCCCTGACCAGCTTTCTGCCCCTTTGCGAGGCGCGCAACATCGGCGTCGTCATCGGCGGTCCGTACAACTCGGGCATCCTGGCAACCGGCCCCAAGCCCGGTGCGTATTACAACTATGACCCGGCCCCCGAAGATGTGCTTGAAAGGGTTCGCGGGATCAAGGGCATCTGTGACCGTCATGGTGCGCGCCTCGTGGATGCCGCGTTTCAGTTTCCACTCCGGCATCCGGCGGTTGTCTCGGTGATCCCGGGAGGACAGGGTGTCAGCGAAATGGAAAGCAACATCAAGGCGGAAGGCGCTGAAATTCCCGAGGCTCTCTGGGCGGACCTGAAGAACGCGGGTCTGGTGCGCGAGGATGCTCCCTGATCGAACGGACAGCCGCCCGGACCTACCGGCTTGCGGAGACGTGACTGCTTGCCGCGACTTGTGCCTTTTCGATGGCCGTTTCGAAAGGAATGCCGGTCACGCAGGAGGCCGCGAACGTTCCGACAAAGACGTCACCGGCTCCGTGGGTGGAGCGGACGACCGCTTTCCTGGCGGGCTGATGCCGCGGTGCCTGGTTGCAGCGCGCGTAGCACACACCGTCGCCGCCCAGCGTCACGATGATGTCCGATCCGGGGACGAGCGTCTGAAGGCCGTGCACACTGTCCGCCCAATCGGTGTCCGTCCAGTTGGTGTCCAAAGGGGCACATCCCAAAAGGTCGGACGCTTCTACGCGGTTCACGATCAGAACGCCGATGCCGTCCAGGTCCGCGCATGTCAGGCCGCGCGCGGGCGCGGCGTTCAACACGACCGGCACACCCGCATCATGAGCCTTCTGCCTGACCTTGTGGAGCACCGTGTGCGTCATCTCGTTCTGCATGAGCACCATCCGGCATTGGCTTGGGATGGTCAGAAGGTCGGCATCGAACTTGTGGTTCTCGGAGGAAACGATAACAGCGCCATAGTTGCCGTTTGCGTCGACAATGGCAGCGCTCATGCCGGAAGCGTCCGGCCCGACCTGCAGTTCTGAGAGATCGATCCCGGCCTCTGTCAATCTGCGTCGCATTACCGCGCCGGCCTGATCCGATCCAATCCGACCTGCGAAGGCGACATCCGCACCGGCAGACGCCGCTGCGACGGCCTGGTTGCCGCCCTTGCCGCCAAACTGGTAGGCGACCGACGAGCCGAGCAGCGTTTCGTCGATATGCGGCAGTCTGGGGGCGTGCACCACGACATCCCAATGCAAGGCCCCTGTGACGAGGATCGTCATGATCCGTAGAGCTTTCGCCCGACAATCCTGTGCGAGACCGCAGCGTCCTGCCGGCTGATCGCATCGCTCAGGTCACGATCGTCCGCAAGGCTGTCGGCGACGTCCAGAAGCCGGTCGGTCATCAGCACATTCGTGCGCGCCTCCTCGATCGGGTTGAGGCCGCCCATGTCGGGAAAGGTGTCGAAGTAGATCACATCCGTCTGGTTCGCCCGCAGCATCGCGATCAAAAGTTCAACCGTCTGGATGGCGTGAACGGAACCGACCATCAAGCCGTCGTCGCGCTTGCCGTAGCCGTCGTTGAGGTGCAGACCGATCATCCGCGAATGGCGTGCGATCAGGGCGGCGGAGCAGGCCGGCATTTCGTCGGCATAAAGGACATGCGCGAAATCGAGCGTCACGCCAAGATTGGCAGCATTCACTTCCCTGCAGGCAAGCAACGTCGTGCCGATATCCGGCATGAGGGCAAACGCCCGCGGTTCGTTCGGCTTGTACTCTATCGCGATATCAAGATCGGGGTTGTGCGCGCACACCTGCCCGATGGCGTGGATCGTGCGGTCCCAGGCGGCGGCGTAGTCCATCTGAAATGCGTAGTCGAACCCGTCCTGTCCCATCCAGAGCGTGACGACTTTGCCGCCCATCCGCGCGCACGCATCCATTCCCCTCCTGGTGATATCGATGGCAGCCTGGCGCACTGATCGGTCCGGGTTGGTAAAGGCTCCGAGTTTGAAGGCAGGCTCGGTATAGTAGCGCATGGCAACGCCATTCAGCTCCAGTTCCGCCCTGTCCAGCGCGCTTCCGATGGCGCCTTCGCCGTGTTTGGAAAAATGATCCGGATAGTTCAGATCGGCTGCGCCAAGCCCTTCCACTTCGCCGGCGGCTGCGATCCAGTCAAGCACATCTGATCCCGGTGACAGTTGTTTGAAAGCATTCAGGCGAGCCGCATAGCGGGGACGGTTGGGGCGGGTCATGATCGCGAGAAAAGCTCCGGCCGGTCGCGTTCAACCGCTTCCAGGTGGCGCACCAGCTGTCCCAGGTGAAACTCCGTTGCGGTTCTGGCAGCGTGTGGATCACGCGCCGCAAGTGCGTCGACGATTGCTGTGTGTTCATCAAGCGTGTCTGAAACGCGTCTCGGGTTCGGCAACACAAGCTGGCGGGCGCGGTTG